>NZ_JBSXOI010000045.1:0-83470 GCF_056859395.1 Marinobacter sp. L-80 | reverse complement strand
CCTCTGCTGACTTCTCGCTCCGTGCTTCCACGTCGCCCTTTCAGGCATAAGGCGAGATCTCCCCGGGTAAGAACACACTCCTTCACCGCACAACCGCCGGATTTACGCCGCGTCGCCTTGGCCACAAGAGCTTCGCGGCTTCTTGCCCGCTCGCCCTGCTTGGCAGTGCCTCGTATCCGATTCTTGTTCATCGGCTCACGGTTTACGATCCACGCTTCCTCCCCACGGTCGGTCGCCCTTCCGCAGTTGCGCTTCACTTCGTTCGCTGTGGCCAGCTCACGGGAGGACTTGCACCTCCAGGAGTGCGCCCGTGCCGGGCGCACAAAAAAAAGCCCGCAGAGCGGGCAAGGGCAGTGCAATGGGTGCTGGGCAGACCTGGTAGGCAGGTAGGCGGCAGGCGTCGGCCTGCCCAGCAATTCGGTTGAGGATCCGGAGCCTTCCGGACCCTGGTGTCAGACGGTGACCTCCTTGGCGATGATTCCTTTCCCGGATTGGGACCGGGACAGGCGGATCAGGTCCTCGATGTCGAACTGCCCGCCAGCGGCCGGCAGCATGTCGCCGTGCTGGCTCAGCTTGTCGATCAGAGCTTCAGGGTCATTCAGGATATCCCGCAGGCCGTGGCGGTGGATCTGGTTGCTCATCTGCATCATTCGTTCGAACTCACCCTCGGAACCTTTGAACAGAGAGACGGTGCCCATGCGCAGGAAGTAGTGCGCCCCATTGGACGGGCTGAACTCGCCATCGCGGCGTGTGCCGTCGTCATCGACCGGGCCGTACCGCTCAAGGGCGTTCTCCAGCTCAAAGCCCCAGAACAGCTCAGCGCCTTCCTCGTCTACATCGAACTCGTCGCCTGTCGGTACAGCAAACGGATCCAAGGTGTCAGTCACAGCCGCCAGCACATCCATAGAGCCAACAGCGAAGTGACCGTATTCGCGATCTGCGAAGGGTAGAGTCACCTTCCGGATGCTCGGCAGGCTGGTCGGGTAGCTCTCGTTGGGGTCGGCCGCTGGAATCGGCCAGCGCTTCCCATTGTCCACTTCGTTGGCTGTGTGGCATGCCATCAGGGCGTGCTGGTAGCCGTACCGACTCCACAGGAAATCAATCGCAATGATGTCCTTCAGGCGCAGCAGCTGGAATCGCGGGGCGATACCCAGGCGAGCAGCTGCCCGGCGCTCATCGGCGTCGATGGTCAGGGCGTACCGCAGCAGGTCAAGGCAGAACCCCGGAGCATAGCTGTTCGGTGCGAGGGTGATCGTGCCGTCCTCATTGACGGTACGTGCCAGCCAGTTGCGCTTGTCGATTCGGAAGTGGTTCCGCTGGATGTAGTTGCGGAACTCGTTCAACGGGCGCATCCAGGCGTACTGATCATCACGGAGCATTGCTTCCATGGAGTAGTCGTCTTTGACCGCCAGGCAGATGTGACAGCCAGTACGGGAGCCGCAGCCGCTGGAGGCCGGCTTGCCCTTGGCATACACGTTGATCATGCACTGGCCTTCGTTAGCTGTGCGGTAGATCTCCACCAGCTGCTCGAAATCGGAGTAGGTGGTAATCATGTCGTTACGCACATACGCGATCAGGTAGTACACATCGTCCAGTGACCAGTGCGCGATGGGGCTCATGACCCACTCATAGGCCTTGCCCTGCTTGTCGCGAACCATCTTGACGGGAACGTCGGGACGCTCCCCGGAGGCACGCATGCCCCGGCCACGGTTCTCACTCTCGCTGTAGCGCTTTCCGATCAGGGTGACGAACTTGTCCCGGGCCTCTTTCTTGCTATAGCCCATTTCTTTGGCCAGACGCTTCTTCAGACGCTCGATCGGCTGGATCTTCATCATGACGGTGCACTTCCGGCCGGCGTCCGGCGTGGAAGCGATCAGGCGACCGCCAATCAGGTTCACCAGGTAGTTGTTGCTCGTGTTGGGGGTGGCGATGCGCATTTCGATCGGGAGGTTCTTGGCCTTGGCATAGGCGCGAACCTTTGCCGCCTCACTGAGGGAGTAATTGTCCATCAGAGGGTTCTCCAACAGAGTGTTGGAGGTGATCACGAACATCTTCGGTGCAGTGCCAGTCTCGGCAACCAGTTCTTCCATCGCCTGGATAGCCAGGGACAATAGTACGCTTGAGTCCTTGCCGAAGCTGCACGCTACAACAATGTGCTTGCCTGCAGACATTTGCGCCTTGATAGCGCCTACGGTGGCCGCAATTTTGTCATCAAGGGAGTCTTCTTCATTGAAGCCAACCGGCATGGCCAGCGGGACGACAGAATCAAGTTCGTCAATTCCGAAGAGATCGAAGTTCTCTGCTGCGCCCATTGTCGTTCTCCTGCCTGTGTTTATTGCCCTAACCTGTTAATAATTTTACCAGAACAAAGACACCCTGCAAGGTGTATTTAGCAGGAAATATTCACGGCGCAGCCGTGGCGTAGCCAACCGGCCTCAGTGCACACAAAAGGGCCACAGGCCCGCATGGCAGGCAATCGCCCAACCATAAGAGCCTGCGGATAGTTCGATGGTGGAATGGTTCAGAACTGGGGCCATTGCTTCCGGATAGCCTCGTAAATGGCCGCTGATAACACCAGGCCGATGATTCCGGCTGTCAGGTGGTCTACATCAACGGTGAACACGGCTCGGGTCTTCTGGTCCTCCCACAGCTCGTTTCCGAGGTGCCAAAAGGTCATCACCCCCAGCCAGCAATAGAAGTCAGTGACTATCACCATAACCTTCGACAGAAAGCGATCTAAGGCCGGTCTGGCTATGACCCAGTTGGCTGGCTTCTTGGCAGGCTCTCTAAGCAATGCGAACACGCCATAGCCCAGATACGGGAATGCCAGGCCAAAGAAGAAGTGCCCGAGAAAATAGTGGCTCGTTCCGACCAGGCCCACTGTGTACTGAATCGAAAGCACCAGTAGGCTCGCCGCTGTGAAAATGACTGCAGAGACGGTGGTGGTGAAGGTTTTGCTCATACTGATAGTCCTCTGATTGATAGCTGAACCGGTATGGTTCCCTAATCAGACCCCTTACGGTGCGCTGTAATTTAGGAAAGCGGGCATTTAGCCCGCCATTGTCCGAAAAGTGTTAGATCGGGAGAAGATGCCCCCGAGGGCATACACGGTATTCTGCAAAATCCGCCAGCGTGGCCGGACGAAGTTGATCTGTCTCCGGATTGATGAAGACAGGGCCCTTAAACGGATCGTGCCCCCCTTTGAGGACAGGACCGGAAAGAACTTCCATGATGTTTGATGAGACAACGATACCGAGAGTGTGCTCGTTTAGGACGACATAGCTCTCGAGTGCCGGCGCCCGGGATGTTTGTGTTTGATGTGTGGTCATGGTCGAAGACTCCGAAAAGAGGCTTTGGGGCCCTTCTGGGCCCCGCTGGATGGATTAAAACAGGGCCATCTGGTGTTCTGCGGAGAGAACCTTTGCAGGTACGTTCGGCGGAAGGATAGCGATAACCTTTTCCTCGGCGACCGGCTGGCTCTTGGTCGCTTCCATCTCCTTCATCTCAGCCGCGAACTCTTCCAATTCTTCTCGACGGGCCTCAACGTAGCCGCGCCACGCCTGACGCCATGAACGGAAGTCTTCATAGGCGCCTTCACCGTTGGCGTATTCGAGAAAGTCACGCTCGACGCTCTCAAGGCTCATGACGCCGAAAATGTCTGCCTCACGCTCGATCAGGGTCTTGAGGGCGGTCTTGTCGATGTTTGCGATATCTTCGATTGAGAACATGGTGCTACTCCTGCCTGTCTGTCTTTGTTTGCCTAACCTGTAAATAATTTTAGCAGAACAGAGACACCTTGCAAGGTGTATATAGGTTTTATTTTCCGCGGCGCAGCCGTGGCGTAGCCAACCGGCCTCAATGCACACAAAAGGGCGCCTCGCGCCCCGGCTGGCCAACGGCCAGGCGAAAAAAAAGCCCGCGTCGCGGGCTCGGGTTCGGGCTGATAGAAGATGCGGTCGGAGCAGGGGAGGCATTCCGGTCATGTCCAGCCCCGCTGAACATCGAAGTAACGCCGTGTAAGCTGCAAATGCCGCATCGAGCCCTGGGTCATGAATTCCATGGCTGACTTGCCGGCGAACGGCAGGTCAGTGGTGCCCAGTCGCATGCGGGCAATGGCTCGATCCTTTGTCGGATAAAGCATGCCCACTGACTTGTAGATACCAAGGATGTAGCTGATGCGCTCCATCACGTCCCGATTGAGCCGAATGGGCTTGAGCTTTTTCCAGTTCTGCAGGGTGCTCCGGGAAACGTCGCCCAGCAAAATTCGCTGTTCGTTCTCAGAGCATCCCCATTCCCGGGTGATGTTGAAAAAGCCTTTCAGCGCGACACGGCCTTTTTCGGCTTCGCGGTCAACGGAAGTGTTGTTGCGAGTTGGCTGAGTTTGCATGGCTCGTCTCCATTAACCTCTGCACCCAAAAACAGTACAGCAATAATGACCATATTCGTACATATAGCCCATTTATATGCATAGTTGGTCATTACAGGGTGAGCCAGGCGGAAAAGTTCCGCTCAATGGCGGGCAGGCAGTGGCAAAGGGTGCTGGGCAGGCCCGGTAGGCAGGTAGGCGGCAGGCGTGGGCCTGCCCAGCAATTCGGTAAAGCTATAGCGGCTCAGAGCCCAATTTCAGAAATGACTTCTCCATCAATCAGCAGCTTCAGAGTTTTGCTGTCCTCGTACAGCGGGCCTCCATCCATGCCGCCGCTGTAGTTTGTCTTGGTGTCGAGATCCAGCGTCAGATTTTCCTTCAGGAATTCGATGATCAACTCTCTCAGTTCTTCGTCCATATCAGGCCTCTCACTCAGAGATGTTGGTAAGGAAGCGATTGTCAGGACTGAAGCCAAGGCGCTCGTTCAGGCTGGGATCGACGGTCACTTCGCCGCTCTCGGGGAATATGAACGTCGGATCCGCCAGCCACTGCCTCATATCCTCCAGCACTTCTTCCAGAGCTCCGGCATCGGTCTCGAACTCATAGAGTGCGTGGGTGGCATTGAAGTCCGGCTGGTCGTGGCCGCGATTCCACTCGTGGGTCAGCAGCTCACCATCAAAGATGAAAAAGATCCCGTGACCAATGACGTTGGTTGTGCAGGGCTTGCCCTGGGCCAGAATGAGTCGATGGATCTGATTCCATGCTTTGGCAACCGCCTGGAACGCAGCGTTTTCGCGCTCGTCCTGTCTGAATGTCGCATCTTCCTTCAAAAAACGTTGCATTGTCATTCTCCGTTATATCTGTTGCCCGGACTGATCCGGGACGAATAGGGTGACCGGCTGGCGGTATTCAGGTTGGCAGGCAGGCGTGCCAGCCGGTCAAAACTGTTGAACTCAGTCGTAAACCTGTTGGCAGACCTTCTCGACAAGATCGAGGTCAAACCAACCGTTGGAACGTACTCGCCCTTCCATATCAATCCAGAACCGGCCTTCGCCCTCGATCATTTTCAGGTAGTCGATGACCGTTGCCGGGCCGATGCCGCCGGAGTAGCCGACCAACTGGTCAGTGCCGGGTAGGGCAGGGATATTCTCTGGGAAGCGGCCTTGGCCGCCGGAGCAATCAAAAAGCTCGAAAAAGGGCTGTCCAGTATTGAACGCCATGCTCCTGGTCTGAAGGATCACGTCGTATTCCGATTCGCTCGCGATCTTTGTCAGGTTCGGAGTCTGCGCCCGGCGTCCGTTGACCTGAACCCGATCGAACCGTCCCAGTTTGAACGGCTCCGGAAATGTCCCGCAGACCGTCAGGATGGAAGCGTAATCACCGCACAGGTGCGCAGACTTCCGGCCGGCAACGTCTGTCAGTTCCGAAATCATCTGGTTACTCGGGAACCGGGCATCCCGGGCGTGAACGGACATCAGGACGCCCCATTCAATTGGATACCGACTGGCCAGCTTGTCTGCACGGGTAAGGTCCGTGCGATCATCAATGCCGGTGAAGGTGATGAATTCTGGCTTACGCATGCTCACCCCCAGATATCTGCCTGGCAATTTCAGCGACCTTGGTTAAGAAGGGGCCGGCTATCTCCACAGTGTCCTTTCGCAGGTCCCACTCACAGGCATGCTTCGCCAGCGCGGTGGCCATGGATTCGAGATCACCGAGAGGGATGCGCTCCTTATCCTCAACGCCAACTTCCGGGACGTGGTGTTCAAGGTGCAGTTCTGCGCGAAACGAGCCGGTACCGGACTTCGGATAAATCGAAAGGGTCAGTGTGAACTCGTCTTCTTCGGTTTCATCCTCGTTGGACGGGGCGTAATCGACGGTGTACTCCGCCCGCCACTCGTAGCCGTGGCCAGTCAGGTCTCCTTCGAAAACATCCCCGGGGAACGTTTCAAGGGTCTTCCGCAGTGGGTTCAGTAACTCACCTTGCTTGGACTCAATACTGATCATGGTGTGCCTCGCTCTGCCAGTGGGGGTGACGGCTGGGTTAAATACCCAGCTCGTACTTGTCGATGACAGAGCCCGGGTGACCTTTGGGCTCGCCGGCAAGCTTCTCAAACTCGACGGCGTAGCAGTCCCGGGGGTCGGAGTAGCGCTTTGCCAGATCCTCGGCCTTCTGATGGCGCAGCAGGCGCCCGGCGTCAGCACTCATCTGTTGAGTGGCAACCACCTTGTTTGTGTTCAGCTCGCGAACCTGGATAACGAAAGCGACTCTTTCACGGGTAGCGGTAGTCATGGTGTCTCTCCTGCCTTTGCTTGTTTGCCTAACCTGAGAACCATTGTACCAGAGATAGTACACCATGCAAGGTGTATTCATGGTTATTTGTGATAAATCCCTATTTATTTGCTAAATGTTGAAAATTCACTATACTTTGCTCAACAAAAGGGAGGGCGAATCCATGGCTACCGCTATTCGCGAAGAAAAAGAGGTTGATGACCGGCAGGTGCTGGGCAAAGCGCTGTTCAAAGCCGCCGGCGCCCTGGGGATCAGCAAAGCTGATGCTGCGAGCATTGTTGGCCGTGAGCGTACGGGGATATCCCGGGACGGTATCGATCCGAAGTCTAAGGCCGGAGAGCTGGCACTCATGTTCGTCCGGATCTATCGGGGCCTTTATGCCGTCGTTGGTGGCGACGCCGAGAATATGCAGCACTGGGTATCCACGCCCAACAAAAGCTTTGGCAAGGCACCCCGCGAGATGATGCAAACCTGTGAGGGTCTGGCTCGAGTCGTTATGTACATCGACGCTATCCGGGGCAAGGTTTGACTCTGGTCGAACGTGTAGAGAAGGCGATCGAGCCGGTCAGAGGCCGGCTCTTTCGTGTTGCAGAGTCACAGGAGCAGGTGGCCACCACCGAAATTGTCGATTCAGCGGCTGAACAATCCCGCCTGGAGGAACTGCTGGAAGACAGCAAGCCTGCATATCCGGAACCAGTAGACGACCTCCACTATCTGCTAAAAACCCCTTTTCGCTACCCACCTTTGATGTGGGGATCCCGGTTTGGCGGGACGTTTGAACCCAGCTTGTTCTATGGAGCTGCCAGAACGGAGACTGCGCTGGTTGAAACGGCCTTCTATCGGTTTGTGTTTGTTACAGATCCGGAGGAACCCTTCCCGAAACCGGTGAAGTCCCAGCACACGATCTTTGAAGTGGACATCGCTTCGAAACGAGGGGTAAAGCTCCAGTCCGATGCCTGGAACGATCTTCACCCGGATCTGGTGCATCCCAAGGATTACCGGTTTACACAGGATGTGGGTAGCGCAATGCGTGCCGCAGGGGTGGAGGCCTTCCAGTTCATCTCAGCCCGAGCGGTTCAGGCCGGGATCCGGGAGATTGATGACCGCCCGGCGGTGCCGGGCATTCGGGATTTGTGGGCCGAATTGCGAGGGGTCAACTGGGCCCTGTTTACGCCCCGGGCCTTTGAGAAAACGAGGCCTACCAATCTCCGGCCTATGATTGCGGTCACGACGCGGGAAAAGGTGTCCATCGTGGTCACGGAGCCGGATGGTTCTTCGAAGGCGGTGGAATATCCGGTTGAACTTTTTCTGGTTGAAGGTGAGATACCGCGCCCTGCAGCATGAAATCTGTTAACGTGAAATCTCCAATTGTTGATTCTTTTGTGAGTTTGAAGGAAGTTGTATGGCTTTAATGGTATTGAAGCGTCTGCCCACGGAGGCGGAGTTGGAAAAGACAAGTGTTGAGCCTCATTCTTTCTTGAATGCCTTTAACAACATGCACGTATCAGACTTCGTTGCCGACGTTGAAGACAAGGGGGAACACGTTCTCCTTGATGGATGGCATATACAGAAAGCAGATTGGTTTGCAGTCGTCGACTAAACAGCCACAGGCTGTTGCGTAGCCAACTGCCTTCAGTGCACATTAAAGGGCGCCTGCGCCCTGGCTGGCGGAACGCCAGGCACAAAAAAGCCCGGGACTTCCCGGGCTCGTGGTCAGTTGGGTTTATGCGGCCTGCTTTTGCTCAGCCTCGATGATGTCGAAAATTGTGTCGACGCCAAACGGAGTCAGCCAGAACAAATCGTCTTCTTCGCAGTAGAAGCCAATCCCCTTGGCCTCCAGGCTTCCCATGAGTGCAGCTACCTGGTGCTTGTTCCACCCCAGCCCGGCAGTCATTTCATCCATGCCGGCGTTGCTGTAGTTATCACCATGCTGGTTTTCGCGATCATCATAATTAAGAGTCATTTTGACCGCGGCGATTTCGTTCTCAGTGAGGGTGACCTGGGAGTTTGAAGTTGTCATGGTATGTCTCCTGCCTGTGTTTATTTGCCTAACCTGAGAACCATTATAGCGCAAGGCGTACACCACACAAGGTGTATTTAGGGTCATTCCCCGCGGCGCAGCCGTGGCGTAGCCAACCGGCCTCAGTGCACAACCAAGGGCCGAAGGCCCCGACTGGCGGAACGCCAGACACAAAATCAAAGATCCGGAGGAACCGTTGATCGGCGCGGAAATATCGAGGTAGGTGGCGATTAACCGAAACGGCCGGTAGCAAACTGGTAAATGGATTCTTCGGTAGCCCTGGGGCCGGCAATTCGAGAGTGGCGGGAATGCGCCATCTGGGTATCAACGAAGCTGCCAATCTGGCTCAGCATCAATTGCTCAAGGGCCTCATCATCCAATCCGGGGAAGCGAGCTCTCAGTTCAGACAGGGCCGCTTCCGGATCTTCTTCGGTGTCGTCCCACTCGTCCAGCTCGTGTTCCCACATTTCAGAAAGAACGGCAGCCCGGGTGTCCGTGATCGCATTCCCCTTGCCGACAAGTGCGCGGTGCTCGCAGGCATCGCAGGATGTTTCGGCGCCGGGCCAGACTTCTTCCAGTCGAAACAGGCGCTCCTGGAGGGCCTTGGATCGCCGGCTTATTCCCAGAAAGTGAACGCGACGCGGAACTGATGTGGGTACGGAAGCAAGATCGCTGAGCATTTCCGGCGGGAAGGCGGCGGCGTTGCTCGGGATTGCCAGGCCACCGATCGGGCCGGGAAGGCAGAGCAGCGCTTGCTTGATGAACTGGGAAGGACGGGCTTCGCCACGCTGAACGGGCAGCAGGGCAATATGCTTCGGGCCGATGGCCTCAAGTACGGCAGCGCCCCAGTGCTGCAGCACATCAAGCGTGGCCTCCTGGCTGCCCACCACATCCGGAAGAACGAACGTGACCGGGTTGCTGGCGGCCGATGCGATCTTGCGGTAGATCTTGATAATCGAATCCCACGGCATGGCCTCCGGGCGGTCCCGATATACGAAGGCGCCGGAATCCACGAACAGCTCACCGCCAGCCTCGACATAAGCGATGGCCCGGTCAATCGCACTCTGGCCAGCTTCACTGGCGGCAATGCACATGGCGCGGCCTGCTCGCTCGTACCCAGCCCAGATAGCAGGGGAGAGCACGCCGGAGGCATAACGCTTTACCCGATCCTCCAGGGTCTGTCCGGAGAAGCCGAACAGATCGTTTGAGAAAGCGTCAGCGGTCTGAGTGGTCGTGATCATCGTGATTCTGCCTTTTAGTTCTTGGCTGCACTCAAAGCCCCGAAGGGCTTTGGTTAGCTCTTGTCGGGCTGTCGGTTATATGACTGGTAGCCCCTGAAGTAGAGCCGAGATGCCCAATCCGAATCAGGCTTGGGAAACGGTGGTGCCGCCCGGCCTTCTTCCGCAGCTTTTCTTCCCTTTGAAAAGGGGCTGTCTTCCGGGCATCTTCCAAGCATTTCGCGTAGTTTTCCCATGGTGACTATCTCCTGCCTGTGGTTTTAAGCCGGTAGTTCGATGCGCTGCAGATCGTACGGCACGCCATCAAGGCCGTAATCGAAGGTGTAACCGTGAGGCTCAAGGTCAGCCAGAAAGTCACGGCACAACAGGTAAGCGTTGCCGTCGTCGTTCTCGATCAGATTGGTGTGATGATCGATGATGGCCCGGACGTTCTCGGGGAGAGTGTCCTGTGCCTGGAAAAGATCGGTAGTGCTGTCGATATCGTGCGTCGTCATGATGTTCCTGCCTGTCTGTGATTGCCTAACCTGAACTCCATTTTACCAGCAACGATACACCATGCAAGGTGTAATATGGTGAGAATTTCACGGCGACAGCCGTGGCGTAGCCAATCGGCCTCAGTGCACACAAAAAGGGCCTCTGGCCCTGGGGCTGGCGGAACGCCAGACACAAAAAAGCCCGCATAAGCGGGCAAGGGAGCAGGTCGTCAACGCTGCGGAATTTAGTCTCTCTGGCAGAAAATGAAGTCAAAGCCGCCATAAACCACATTGAACGCGGAGCTGTTCGAACCGTGGTAGTCCTCATAGGCGTTATAGGTGCCGGTCTTGAACATGGCGACGGCATCGGAAACGGTGCGCTGGTTGACGGTCTCACCGTCGTCCTCACGGCTCCATGAAACATAGAGGGCATCGCAGGAGCGCTTGCGAACGGAGAACTTCACGCCCGGGAAAGCTTTTTTCAGGGTCTTGCGAACGTTCTTCGCGGTCATGTTGTCGCGCTGGCGGGAGTACATGCCGGCGCCCTCTGGGGCTTGCTCGAGGTGCTTGAATTCCTCGTTTTCACGCATGGCCTTTACAGCCCGATCGAAGGCCTCTGCTGCGGCTTTCTTCTCGGCTTCGGCCTTTTCGGCGGTTTCCTTGGCGAAGGCTTTCGCCGCGTCAATCTGGGCTTGGGTGTAGTCGTCCTCATCGAGGAAGCGCCACTGCACGCCGGTAGCAATGCACTCGGGAATACGAAGGCTGACAGAGCCGTCATCCCAGACCACATCAATGTGAACGTCTGAGCCGCTGGAGATCACAACCGCGCCGCCCAGCGCTGAAAGGGACTTGCTGACTCCAGGCTTACCGTCAACGGCGCTGATGACGCCATCACGGCCACCGTACAGGATGCAATGAATGCGACGGCCGACGCGGAGGTCAGTGGTGTTGTCTTGGATGTTAGCTGCTGCGCCCATGGGTAATTCTCCTGCCTGAAGTTGTTTGCCTAACCTGAAAACCATTCTACCAGATACCGTACACCTTGCAAGGTGTATATAGAGTTATTTCCCCGCGGCGCAGCCGTGGCGTAGCCAACCGGCCTCAGTGCACAACAAAGGGCCGCAGGCCCCGGTTGGCCAACGGCCAGACACAAAAAAGCCTGCTCATCGGCAGGCTCCTGGGTGTCATAGGTTTTGAGTGATTTCACAAAAACTGGTCTGGAGAATTGCCTTAACTGAATACCAGCAATACTTGTGGCTTCTAACTAATCACCGTCCGATCCGTACCGGTCAATTAAACTTGCCAACTTATCGCTTTTAAATGTTAGTTGGTGCATTTTCGACAGATCTTTTTCGAGTCTGATTCCAATTTTTACGATTTGCGGCTTAACAACGTACTTCTGCCAGTCACGCCAAATTATTACGTGTCGCTTAGTCGGATGGCGAAAATCAGAATCCATAAAAGCAGCACTCATAAGTCCTAAGATAACCCTGTCCAATGATTCTGTTGATCCTATATAAAGGTTTTCGTGATTAGTGTTCTTTCGCAACCTGTCTGTCTCCGTGGCGGAATAAAAATGCTTTTCAGCCATTTCAGGATCGGAGAAGTTCACAAACCCAACAAAACGTTCATCCTGTAATTCCACTTTGTGCTGCTTCAATCTCGCCTCAATTGTTTTGCTCATCCCTACTTTTAAAATGGGCGTCAGGGGATCGTATTGCCAAAAAAAATAAAGCCCTCCGAGTTTTTTGCCATTAGCAATCAAATCGATCATGAACGTACCTATTGGAATGCGTGAGAAAGGCCCTCCTCAGAGGGCTTCGTAGTTGGCCGGGTCAATGCTCAGGGCCGCTTCAATATCGAGGATGCCCTGACCGTGAATGGTCGGATCGTAGGCGCTGAAGCTGCTATCAGCAGTATCCAGCAGGATTTGCATTACCGCTACGTTGCTCAGGGTGGGAAACTGGCCTTTGACCAGAGCCGCAGCACCTGTCACCAGCGGGGCAGCCTGTGAAGTGCCGGAAACCCGCAGGTAGTCGGTGTTGGTGTCAAAGAACGCGCCATCAACCGCTGAACCCGGTGCACTGATCCAACGCGCCTGAATGTCTGCGTCTGATCCTGGGACATTGGTACCAGCTTCGGTACCACCCGCCAGCAGGAATTCCGCAGGCTGGCCGTTGTTGTCTACCGCACCAACCCACAGGAAGTTGTCAGCCAGCTCCGCATCCTTTGCCAGCAGGTCAACGCTGGTGGCGTCGAAAATGAAAGTGCAGGTCAGGTTGTCCTGACGCTCGGTTTCAGACAGGTCGCCACAGTTCACCGGATTGGTGAGGAACGTTTCGGTCATATCCAGACCAAAGTTACCTGCAGCAACGATAAAGCCCATCCCGGCAGTCTCCAGCCCCTCATACAGCGGACGCTCATTGATGAACTCGCTGTTCTCGTAGTAGTCCACGCCGGTCAGGGACGCATTGATGAATTCAACGCTCATGGTTGCCAGATCGCTGATCAGCCCCTTTGCCGCAAGAGAGTCCGGGTTGGTGGTCGCGTATACGTCCATCATGATTACGCCGGCCTCCGGTGCCACACCGACATTTTCACCCCAAGTCATTGAGGCTACGTGGGTGCCGTGGCCGAATACGTCTTCCTGTGCGCCTGTGTAGACCGGCTGGTACAGATCCAGACCGGACAGGCCCATCTCTTCGATTTCATCGAAAGTGTAAGCGTTGATCGCAGACACATAAGAGCCGCTGTTCTGGTTCAGAGTCTTACCTGCAAACTCGTTGTGATCGACGTTCACGCCAGAGTCGATGATTGCCACAGTGACGCCAGCGCCACCGATGCTACGGTTACGGGCGTAATCGGCATTGATCACCTTCAGGTGGTCGTTGTTGAAGGCTGGTGCAACAGTCTCAACGTTTCCACCATTGTCAGCGTTCGGTGTGCTTGGAGTGCCAGATCCACCACCTCCGCAAGCGGTAAGAGTGAAAGCCAGTGCTGGAATGATGATCTTGTTCATGGGGTGTTCTCCTGCCTGTGTATGTTTGCCTAACCTGAATACTATTTTACCAGACGCAGGACACTCTGCAAGGTGTATTTCTCACGGCGATAGCCGTGGCGTAGCCAACCGGCCTCAGTGCACACAAAAGGGCCAGAGGCCCGCATGGCTGGAACCTTCCCAGCCATGGAAGAGCCCGCAGATCGCGGGCGAAGTTGAGGATTGTGGGTAAGTGAGGATCAGCAAGACTGGTTAGCCGGCTGAACTGAGAGAGTCCAACCAAGGGCGTTGCACCTCCGGTCGGCATCCGCCGGGCTGTTTGCCATAACCCGGTACTCCTTCTCTGCGTATCCATAGATCTGGCCCAGCTTTTTGACCACGATGTACTCGCTGGTGCCGGGGTTCAGAAGATTCGGGGTGGTGACCCACTCGCCCATCTTGGGCTTGATGCCAAGGGCCTCGAATTCGTCAATCTCGGCCTCGGTCAGCACCATGCAGGGCTCCGGCACTGCCCGGGAACTGAACAGTCCCGGCATTGAACTGCGGTTATTGTCGACACCGATATACGGCCCGCGCTCGTGAGCTTTCTCCTGGGCCGAGTCGAAATCATCGCTCAGGGCACCGTAGAACTCATCAGCCGTATGGTTGAACTGGGCGTTGTAATAGTTGCGCAGCTTGTCCACCAGTGCGACAACCTGAAGAATGGTCATGCCACGGACGTTGATCACGAACGGCAGTTTGAATTCCGTCTTGGTCGCAGTCATGATTACACCATCAGGTCGAGATAGGGGTGGGCGGTGGCCTGATAAGCCTCTTCCATGGAGATTTCACCAAGGCGCTCGTACAGCTCATCAGCGGCTTCAATGAACTCGTCCGCGTCGTGGCCTTCCAGCAGCACATCAAGGCTCAGCTCGGCCAGATCGGCGATATGAACGGTAGAGAAAGCCCGATCGACGTTTACTTCCACGTTGCTGCCCGCAACGTACTGGGCGTACATCCGGGTGATCTCGATCTCGCGGGTGCGCTTGCCCATTTCCTCAGCCATGAAGCTGAGAGACTTTGCAGCTGATACGAATTGCTGTTCCATGATGATTCTCCTGCCTGTCTTTGTTTGCCTAACCTGAGAATCATTTTAGCAAAGAGCGGACACCGTGCAAGGTGTATACAGGTTTTATTTTTCGCGGCGCAGCCGTGGCGTAGCCAACCGGCCTCAGTGCACACAAAAGGGCGCCCCGCGCCCCGGCTGGCCAACGGCCAGGCACAAAAAACCCGCTCGAGGCGGGTTGTGGCTTGCTGCGAGAGAATCAATCAGCTGGTGTACCGTTTTTCGGTGGCCGTTTCATAGATCCGATTGCCGGATTCATCCTCGACCCATCCGCGCCAGCCGTTGTTGTCGATATGGCCTATGGCCTCCAACGCTTCGCTACGCATCATCGGGCTCCTGGGCTCGGTTTTAACATCCGAAAAGATCTCAGGATTGCCGGCAATGAACCTCACGTACCATTTTTTCCTGCTGGCCATTACCCCTCTCCCCACTCAAAAAGTTCCTGTTCCAGCTTTTCCAGCTCCTCTGAAGTTGAACCAACATACTCTGTGTTGCCAAGGATCAGGTAATAACTGCCGTCTGCCTCGATCTCGATGAACTTGTTGAACTCTTCGGAGTCGCCGAACCGGTAACCGAAGGCCTTTCGATCAAGTCCTTCTTTGACTTCCGCCTTCACCGCGGGATCATCACTGAGAAGATCGGCGGCACTGATGTTGAGGTAGGAAGCTGCCACTTCATCTCCGGTCTTGATGATATCCCGGAAGGTGATGCGCTCGCGGGTTTGTTTGAACTGGAAAAAAGTCTGTTCACTCACTGGGTTTCTCCTGCGTTTTGATTGCCTAACCTGAAAACCATTTTACCACAGGAAGTACACCATTCAAGGTGTATTTAGCTGATTTCAGTCAGGAAATGCGCCTGAGTGTGCTCACCAGCATGGCAATCTCGGCCTCCTGGTTGCGGGAGTGAATGAATCGTCGGTTGTCGCCGTGACTCCAGACATTGCCCGTGGGCCCGGCCACTCGTCGGATCCGGTTTTTCTCCACGTAGAGCAGGCCCCAACCTTCCGGCAAGTCGTCAGGCTCAATGACGCCCGGCGGGCACAGGTAAAACCGGTATGTACCCACCCCCATTGCCGGGTTCAGACGGAAGGGCTTTTTCCGATCCGCCAGGAAGTCAGCCCGGGAAGTCTTGCACTCGACCAGAATGGAATATTCCGACCGCCAGCCCAGGGCGTCCGGTGTTTCACCGGAGCCCGTGAATGCCCGCAGTTCGCCAACGGCCACACTGCAGCCGCAGGAACCCTTGAGCCATCGGCAGGCCCGCTCCACCAGCTCATCGTGCAGGGTAGGGGCCCGCGGCTCCTTCGGTTCACTGGGAGCGCCTTTCTCTGGATTGCGCTTAATGACGGCCATCTGCTTACTCGTTCACCTGTTTCGAATCAGTGCTGTTGAATGTGTTGCCAGGATTCTGGTGCTGTTTTCCCTTTTAGTGACGGTAAGATTTCTGTGTTGAGAAACTCGCTAACCCCCGAGTGCTCTATTTCCCAGTCGTAATCGCACTCGTGGTTTCGCATCTCCAATAGATCCTGCTCGGTTACAGGAATAACAGAGAAGAAAGAGTTCTCACCAGGATAGAAGGTGCCACCTGCATCCTCAGCGACCATTACCGGAGCAAATCCAACCGCGTCGACCATCGTCTCTGAGTCGATCAGGCAAAACGCATGTACCAACGACCGACTACCGTCTTTCTCCGCAGTTTCAATAAGGGCCTGCATGGGCAGGCCGGTCACGCGATTGATGGCGACAGCAAGCAAGTCACACGCGCCGCCATTCCAATCTAATGCACTAAGAGGTTTCCCAAAAAACGACATCGCCTTTATTCCCTGGCAAAATTCCGGATCACGATTCCGGCCTGGCTGTTGAGGAAATCGTCTCCGTCCCGTTCTTCGTGAAAAACCTCGTCAATCTGCTCTCGGAATTCTTCCGTCAGGTCTTCCGTCTTGAACAGGTAGATATTGTCTCCCTCCCGGGGGATGAAGCCTTCACTGAGTTCCATGCGGTGAGCCACGTAGTAGGCTGTAATCACCTGCTCGCAGGTAATAGCACCGGAGGAAATGACATCGACCGGCCACATGTTTTTTACTCGCTGAGTCGCCTCAATTGAGAATCCGCCGTCACGCAAGCACTCGAGGGAGATGGTTTCCTCCTCATCATCAACGATAGCTTGGGTCACCTTTGAAATAGTAACGCCCTCGGTCTGGGAGAATGCCTGGTACCGCTCGAGCATTCTGACCATTGGCTCATCTACTGCGATGGTAATGGTGTGAAACTCCGCGTCAGTTTCTGAGTGTTCCTCGGCGTCGAAGTGAAGAATAACGCGATCGCTCATGACAATTCTCCGGTTTTCAGAATTTCGAGGGCTTCATTGCCTTCCCGTACCAACACATCCTCCAGATCTCGGGTTGAAGCATTGCCGACTTCGAAGGGGTAGAAGATTGCAACGGCGTAGCCTTCCTTGCGAAGTTCATCAATTACAGCTTTCTGGTGTGCTTTCATGCTGCCGTCTCCTCTGTGTCAGCGGCCATGTCTGAAACCAATTCTTCAAGGTCTACCGCAATCCGGTAGAGCGTACGGCAGGAAGTGATATCCGCGCCTTCACCCGAAACGAAGTAGGGCGAGATCATCACCATTTTGTACTCGGGAGTCAGTCGGAGTCCGCCGGGCAACTCACCATCCAGCAGGGGAGTAAAGGCATTGACCACAATCCGGCCATCAAGGGTCACCTTGTTGCCGTGGGTGATGAAAAAATCCGTTTGTGGGTAGCGGGCTGACAGGTCAGCCAGACGCGCCTGAAGCGTTGCGGCCATTTCCACAAACTGGGAATCCGACAGATCGTTTTCTCCGGTTTTGCCGGCAGCGCCATTGTAGTGGGCGTTCAGCTCGACTTCACTCAGGATGCCGAGTTTGCCGTTGTAGACGGCCACAAAGCTGATTTCCCGGTGCAAATGATTGCGCGGGTCACCGACACTAAAGCCGGCATAGAGCGAATTGCCCTCGGCATCCATCTCGCCCTGGTCGTAGTGGCCCCGGAGGTTTTCGTAGCTCTGGGACGCAGCGCCGTTAAAGCTCCAGCTGTCCTTGAAGGTTTTGCGTGGAATGTACTCGCCGAACCGGTCGGTCAAGGGGATCGGTGCGGCGATGTTCTCAGAAATGATCGCAATATCGGAAGGTTGCATGGTTCTGCCTCGTGTTGTCCTAACCTGAGAACCATTTTACCACTGCCAGTACACCATGCAAGGTGTATAATGACGACAATTCACGGCGGCAGCCGTGGCGTAGCCAACCGGCCTCAGTGCACACAAGAAGGGCCGTCAGGCCCTGGGGAACGGACGCTCAGTCCGTGACCAACGCCTCCACTGGGGCGCGATGACGTCGAATCAGGCCGATCAGCCCCGCAATGAAGTTGCCGGAAGTAACCGCCATGCCGGGAACACTGCCGACAGCCAAAGCAAATCCGAAGAACACGGTTTCACCGGTCATAAAGCCGACCCGCAAGGTGTTACCCCTGCCGAGGAACTGCGTCATGGTGATGATCACGCAGCCTACGGCCGCCAGCACGTCTGCCCAGCCGGTTCCGAAGTACCAGCAGCAACTGACACCGGCGATGGAGAAAGCCGCGCCTGTGAAGCCTCTGGCGGCCGCACTGGCGTTCTGCATCCAGTGAGCAGCGAACAGGCTGACAGCCGCGACCAGATGGACCATGAAGCCGGATACGGAGCCGAGCAGCCCGTAGTGGACCGCCCAGAGCAGGACAGACAGTCCGAGCACCGCCAGAAGTCCTTGGTTGGACCGGCGCGTGAGCGCCACCACCGTCATGGTGAGGGCGATCAGGCCGATGATGTTGGGGACGTCAAACATGCTGGGTCCTTGGGTTACGCCCAATAGGCGCCGCGATTGCGGGATTGGGCGAACGCCAGAACGCTCCACACGTTCACGGTACGGCGCCGCAGGAGCTCCATTGCCTCGTTGCCGGCGAGGCTGACCTCCAGCGCTTTCAGGCGCTCAAGGGCGTCCCCGATGCGATCGGCGGGAATACCATCGCCTTGGGGGTCTTTGTCCTCAAACCCTGCTGCACGCAGTACCTGCGCCATGCTGGACGCCGACATGCGGACGTCCGGCGCGTTAAACGCGATCTCGTCGCACTCGTGCCAGCCGTTGACCATTACGCTGATGCCCATCGTTCTTCTCCTGCCTTGATGACCTAACCTGAAAACCATTTTACCAGAATCTATACACCGTACAAGGTGTATATGGGTTAATTTTCCGCGGCGACAGCCGTGGCGTAGCCAACCGGCCTCAGTGCACACCAAAGGGCGCTCCGCGCCCAGGTCTTTGCCTTCCTCCAGAACGTCTCCGTTTGAACTCCGAGTTTTATAAATAAAGGAAGTCGCGGGCGAAATTGTCTGATTAATCAGGGCTTTTTCGACAGAAATCGAAGGGTTTTTGGCGACTGAGGATAAATATTACTGAGGACAAAGTTTCCTCCAAAAACAATTCAAACAATACGGAGAAGAATTATGAATGAACTGATTTTAAGTATTACTGCGTGGGACATTGCAAACGGCTTGGCCGTAATCGCTCAGGTGCTTTTCTGGCTGATATTGCTGGCTTGCATCTTTGGGCAGGCACCGACAGTGGTGCTGATGTTGTGGGTAACGCGGAAAGGGGTGCGGGTGACTGAGTTGCTGCTCAGAGCCTGGCATTGCCGGAATCAGAAGAGAGAGGCGATCGGCTATCTCAGAAGAGCGGCTTTCGAGTTAATGCCTGTGTATCCGATCAGTTGAAGCCAACAGGGGCGTGAGCCCCTGGCTTTCAGGATTCTGTATCAGCGGTTAGTTTAGTCCCTGCACCATCCGCCAACATACCAGAACCACTTGCCTTCCTTGAGCATTTTGTCTTTTTGGTCTTTGATGTGCTTCTTCAGTTCCTTATCCAGCGCATCAATTTGGCTCTGGCACTCGGCTATTCTGCCTTAATCCCTTCGATGCGCTTTTTATCCGTGTTGGTAAGCAAGATCTCCTCATCACCACACACGGGGCACTGGTGCCTGGTGAGATACTGTTTGTTGATCTTGCTCTGACAGGATTGGCAGGTTTTAAACTGAGCTTTTTCGGTAGCTACGCGCTGTATGATCTGTCGCAGAATGTCAGCCTCACGGGCCATCTGGTGTGCCTCACCGTAATCTTTCGCGCCTTCAGGCAGTTTATTGCCCCACATGGGGTTGCCCTGTCCAAGTTTCAGCCGGTGGTTATTCATCCGCTCAAGAATTTTGAGCCTGCGATTCTCAATGGATTTAGTTTTGCGATCGCGGATTTCGCCGAGCATCTTAATCGCAACAAGGGGGTCGTCCTTGTCAGGGAAGTGCTTGTCGATCCATTCAAAGGCTTCATCCAGGTCGGTTACCACAACCGGCTTCACGATGAATCCGTGCTTGTCGCCCCAGTCACCGGAATAACTATGTCCAGATTCGTAGCCGGCCTGATCGATTTCGCCCCGAACCAATCCTTTAAGCGTTTGCTCGTCGCATGCCTTGAATTCCCGGGATTCGAATGCTGAGCCCATGGGTTTAGATCTCCTTTTGCCTGTCTGTGTTTGCCTAACCTGAAACCCATTTTACCAGACTGCGTACACCATGCGAGGTGTATTCGATGCGGTATTCCCGCGGCGCAGCCGTGGCGTAGCCAACCGGCCTCAGTGCACACCAAAAGGGCCTCAGGCCCTGGGCTGGCGGAACGCCAGACACAAAAAAACCCGCAGAAGCGGGCTCAGGATGCTTGATAGTTGCTTGGGCTAGTCGAACCGAACTTGAGCGGTGATGTGGTTCACGCCACCAAACACAATATTGAACGGGGATTCAGAGTCCCGGCTAAGGTCTTGCTGGGTGTCGTAATAGCCGGTTTCAAATTTACCGACCAATTCAAGAATGCTCTGCTGGCTCAGGGATTCGCTCTCATCCGTACGCGGCCAGGTAATCCACAGCGAGCTATAGCTTTCTTTTCGAACCGAGAATTTAACGCCGGGATGCGCCTTTTTCAGCACTTTGCGGATGTTCTTTGCGGCCAGTTTGGTCTTGTCAGTCCGGCCCTCACGACAACTTTGTTCAAGATCGGCGTATTCTTCAGAATTGCGCAGATCCTGAACCTTGGCCACGAAGTCTCTCTCTGCGGCAGCTTTAGCTTCCTTGGCCTCGCGATCCTTTTCCTGAGCGAATACGAGAGCATCGTTAATCTGCTCCTGATCCCAGTCCGGTTCATCCAAGAAACGCCACTGGACACCGGTACAGATGCATTCAGGAACACGAACGCTCACGCCGCCATTGTCCCAAACAATGGTGACATAGGCCTCTGGGCCGGTGACAAGATTCGCAACGCCATGAATGCGGCGGCTGTTACCCAGTCCCGGGGTGCCCTCTACGGAGGTGATTGTGCCGTTTTTGCCACCGTACAGGATGCAGTGGATGCGACAGCCTACGCGCAGATCGGGAGAAGTATCGAGTGACTGGGCTGCGTTATTCATTGGGGATTCTCCTGCCTGAGTTGTTTGCCTAACCTGGAAACCATTATAGCGGATCAGATACACTCTGCAAGGTGTATGCAGGGTTAATTTACCGCGGCGCAGCCGTGGCGTAGCCAACCGGCCTGAGTGCACACAAAAGGGCCGCAGGCCCCGGCTGGCGGAACGCCAGGCACAAAAAAGCCCGCATGCGCGGTCAGAGTAGGATAGGGTGGCCGGGGCGAAAGTAGGTAGGTAGGCGGCAGGATCCGCCCCGGCCGAAACGGTTGTGCTATTTGCCCTCGATCAGGGCAATCAGCTTGTCGATGTACGGTGCCGCTTTATCGGAATACTCCGTAATGAATTCTTCTTTCGAAAACTGGTAGCTGCCCTCGGGGAGAGTCACTCCACACCAAACTTCCGATAACAGCTCTTGAGTCAGCAACTGGTGCAACGTCGATTCCTGGGTGTGTTCCGGAACGTCCGGAGTTGTCGTGCCGAAAGTCCAGTTCAGGTACGTGAACGTCTCACCGAGATAATTGAGCTCGTTGTGCTCGACAAAGTACCCGCCTCGGCTTTGGATGGTGTCAACAACCTCGAAGAAGCCCCAACCCCAGTCCAGGTTCAACGCTCCGTGAAGGTTGGCACACCATGCAGCATAGTAGTTGCCTGGCACACTCAAGCGTTCAGGTAGCCCATCCAGCCAGAATTCGAAGGATGCGGGTCTTGCCAGATCGCCGCCGACATAGTTCTCCTCAAGGATCCTCGCGTATCTCTCGGCAACCTCTTGGATCTTGTTTTCCGGTGTAACCTCGCTCATTTCGATCTCCTCAAGCTTCTTCAAAAACGGTGAATCCATCAATGTAGCCGGCGTCACTGTCGAACTCGATCAATGAGAAGCCCGCCGCCTTGGCCCAGACAATAATCCGGTTTAGCGCGTCACTGGCCTGGTGAATCAGATCATGCTCAACTCTGTGAGCATCACCCGCCAGCTTTATGAAGTAGCCGTATGGACGCTTCAGGATGCGAGTGGATTCCTGGGTGTCTACCATGCGATCCAGCAGCTTAAAATCTGCCGGCGCCAGGTGTCCGGTGCTCATGGCAACCGCCGAATAGGTTTCGATGCCTTTGGGATCTGGAAGAACAATACCGCTCATTTTTCACCTGCCTCTTTATTCATTAGTTGGTATTTCTCTGCTGTCCGCCAGCAAACCTTGCTGTACGAAACAGTGAAATCCAGTTCATGAGGTTGGGCACGCAGAACGGCACGGTCCGTGACGCAATAACGCCGGTATTCGGTTTCGTTCAGCTTCACGAAAGGGCCGCCCTCTCGAAACGCCATGCCGTTAAAGATGGCGCCAACTGGGGCATTCCTGAAAAGAACGTGCATGCCTGAGCTCCTGCCTTACGTGTTTGCCTAACCTGAAAACCATTGTACCAGGTATTAGACACCATGCAAGGTGTATTGAGCCATATTTCACGGCGCAGCCGTGGCGTAGCCAACCGGCCTCAGTGCACATCAAAGGGGCGCTTGCGCCCCTGGCTGGCGGAACGCCAGACACAAAAAAACCCGCATGCAGCGGGGTTTTAAAGTGGCGTAACCCATTGCCCTAAAATGGAATATCATCTCCAAACGAATCTTTGATCGAATCAACCATATTCAGCAATCCATTAACGGCTCGCTCGAAATTGAAATCTTCAGTATCAGCCATAGTACCCAGCTGGCCGCAGAATGATTGCGTAAACAGACGAAGGAATTCCACTTGGTATTCCTTGGTGAAATGGCACTCCATCACCGCAGTATTCCGACTGTAATTCCGGCTGATTGAAAAGGAAAACCGGTTGCAGGCTTCCGGGATGTAGTTCTCCGCCAGCAATTTAGATCTGTACTCGGGAGTGGATACGTCAGGAATCTCAAAATCTTTGTCGATGTTGAATCGAACCTCGCTGATGGTGCCAAAGCGCTTAACAAAATCTCGGATCTCGTTGCTAACTTTGTAGTCATCACCGACCAGCATGCTCTGGCTTTCAAGGTCCACATAGATCCTAACAGCGGGACTGCGGTGAGCAACTTCCCGTGAAATTGGGGCAGGGCAAGCGGCAGAATAAAGTTTCAGGGACATGGGCGTGCCTTGGTCGTCTGCAATGGAGATCGTCCCGTCTTCGCCGATATCGGCGGTCATGAAGTTATTCAGCCCGAGATAAACCTCGTGCTCGTCGTCGGCGGCCTTCCATCTGAATCGATAGGCCTGACGCTCAGTGTCCGGATAGAGAATGTCGACGTCTTTCTTGGTCATTACTCCAGAGATTCCCACCAACTCGTAGGCAGCAGCTGACTGGAATGCTTCAAGGGCAGGAAGTTTGATCATGGATCCCATTGATTTACCTCTCACTGTGAATGTTTGTCCTAACCAGTGCCTATTATACAGCAGCACAGACACCATGCGAGGTGTATGAACCAAGTTCTATAACCGGCGCAGCCGTGGCTACGCCACTACCTCAGTGCACAACAAAGGGCGCTTGCGCCCCTGGGGCTGGCGGAACGCCAGGCACAAAAAAAACCGCTCGAGGCGGGCGTTGAGATTTGGTTCGCTCGTTCAGAGTGGACAGCCAAGCATCACTTGGAGAGGGGTGGAGGATTCAGCATTGGCAAAAGCCATGACAAATATCCCGGAGACAGATATTGCAGACCCGATTCGACCCGTATGGCGAGTGACAAACTCAGTATTCCTCAGCGCTTTCTTTCGTCTTAAGGCCTTTTTTCGTGTATCCAGGACTTCACGTCTTCGATCCAGCCAAGGCTTTTGGTTTTCAAGCTTGCTGTCGTAGTGAGAAATAAACCGATCAGCAACCATCACAAGGTTTTTACAGATGACCAGTTCATCCCGAATCTTGGGAAATTCAATGTCGCGCCACCCGATCAATAAGATGCCGGCCGCTGATAATGTTGAACCAATCGCGAAGAACAACGCTGCCTTACCCACATTAAACGATGCTTTACCGCTGACAAAGAGAACAGCCAGGAAGATAACTGCTAGCGCCACCGCAAAGAGTGGAAGTATGATCTTTAAGCCCACGAAACGCTGATGGAGTGAGCGCTTTTCCGTAGCGTGAATGAATTCTTTGCGGGCATTATCGTATTCATCCAAGTTAATAGGCAATTTGCTCATCCCTTTGGGTCGTAGTTAAATTGATCCAGTTCGCACAGCCAGACCCGGCCACCATCCGGGCCCGGGGTCTGCCATTCGATAATGGTACCGAAAACCCGGTGGTCGGCATCTTCGTCACAGGTTGAGACATCGACACTCACCATGTCGCCCACGGCAATGTCCAGAAACTCAGCCGGCAGCTCCAATTCCATGTCCCGGTCCTTGAACCACTGGAGTCCTTTGCGAATGCTCGCTTCGGCATCCTCCTGGGACATACCTTTATCCCGACCCGGGTTGGTGGCGAGATAGGCTTTGGCCGTGCAGTAGGCGCAGGCCTCGCTTCCATCTGCGTGCTGTCCCGGAGTGTCGTGGGGACGATTGTCGAAGCACGGATTCAGTGAATCGAACTGACAGCGACCGCCTTTAACCAGGCGCCTGATGATTTCGGTCGGATCGGTTGAAACTGTGCTCATGAAAGTAGCCCTATCTGCTCTGTATGAAGAGTCCCCGCCGGAGCGGGGAGGGGGGTGGCTATAAGTGGGCTCAGCCACAACGAGCTGCCCCACACTGAAGACAGGTGTCGCAACCGTCCATTTTGATCACAGCCTTAGTGTGACACTTGGTGCAGGTGGTCGCGTGGGCGGGATAGTTTGAGGCCGCAGTCTCCGTTTTTTGCTGGGCCTCGAACGCAATGCGCTTCTCATTGAGGATCTTGCGGGTGTGCTCGCTCATCTCCTCGTCCTCGATCATTCCAATGGCTTTCAGGTGCTTCTCAATGACCGCACCCAGATCGGCTACCAGGGAAGGCATGAATACACCGCCTTTCTTGAAGTAACCGCCATTGGGATCGTACACGGAGCGCAACTCCTCGGTCAGGAACTTGATATCACCACCTTTGCGGAAGCACGCTGACAGCAGACGTGTCAGGGCTGTGATCCACTGGTAGTGTTCCATCGCCTTGGAGTTAATAAAGACCTCATACGGGCGACGCTGCTCGTTGGCAGTACCTTCGTTGAGGATCATGTCGTTGATGGTTATATACATCGCATGCTCAGCCACGGGCGGCTTCAGCTTGTACGTGGTACCCATCAGAATCTCTGGACGCTCAAGCGTCTCGTTCATTTGCATCACCTCGGGAGCGGCTTGCTCAACCGGGGCTGCGTTCTGCGCCTCGTCCTCGGCCTTACCTTTAACCCGGTAGCCGACAATGGGCTTATCGATCTTTGCTGCTGCACTCATTGGATGTCTCCTGCACTGTGTTTGCCTAACCTGTAAACCATTTTACCAGAATAAAGACACCATGCAAGGTGTATTATACGGAAAAGTGGGGGTGGGACTCACCCCCAGTCTGGGTTTCACATCTTGGAGTAGGTGCCTTCCTTCAAGGCATCAAACAGGTTGGCGGCATTGTGGATCTCACCGTCATACTCGACGTGCTCATCACCGCGCAGGGTGACCTTGGAGCCATCTTCGAGGGTGAACTCGTACAGGGTGTTCTTGAGGTCATCTTCCCGTACCAACACGCCCTGGAAGGCTTCAGGATTGAACCGGAAGGTGGTGCAGCCCTTCAGGCCCTGCTCATAGGCAATCATGTAGATGTCCTTGAACTCTTGATAATCGAAGTCGGTTGGGACGTTCGCTGTCTTGGAGATGGAGCTGTCTACCCACTTCTGGGCGGCAGCCTGGACCATAACGTGCTGCTCCGGGGTAACGTCCTCAGTGGTGCTGAAGCACTCAGGAACCGCCTTGTCCGGATCCTCAGAGTAGGGCATGGCGCCAGGGTTCACTTCGTGGCGGTAACGCAGCAGCTCATAGCTGAACACATCGACCTTTTCCTTGGTCTTGCGGCCCGGCTTGATGATGTTCCGTGCATAGTGCAGGGCGAAGGAAGGCTCGATGCCGTTGGAGGCGTTATTGGCCAGAGACAGGCTGATGGTGCCAGTCGGTGCAATAGAGCTGTGATGCGTGAACCGTGAGCCGACTTCCGCCAGCTTGGACACCAGGTCAGGATCGACCTCAGCAATCTTTTGCATGTAGCGGCTGTATTTGGCGTGGAGCACGCTGCCTTTGACGGTATCACCGATCTGGTACCCGTCGCGGGCCATCTCCGACCGCTTGCGCAGCATTTCACCGGTGACCGTGTACTCTTTGGCGAGGACCGGGGCAGGGCCTTTTTCTTTAGCCAGCTCGAGGCCGGCTTCCCAACCGGTCACCGCCAAAGTCTGGGTGACGTTCTCGGTGAACTCGAGGGAGCCCTCAGGTCCGTACTTCATGCCTAGCATGGACAACGCTGAGCCCAGACCAAGGATACCCATGCCGTGGCGGCGCTTACCGAGAATCTCGTCCCGCTGGGGGCCCAGGGGCAAGCCATTGATCTCGACCACGTTATCCAGCATGCGGGTAAAGATTCGCACAACCTTCTGGTAGCTGTCATAGTCGAACGACGCTTCATCAGTGAAGGGCTTCTTCACGAACATGGTCAGATTCACACTGCCCAGCAGGCAGGAGCCGTACGGTGGCAGCGGCTGCTCGCCGCAGGGGTTGGTAGCGCGAATGTCTTCGCAGAACCAGTTGTTGTTCATCTCGTTGACCTTATCGATCAGGATGAAACCCGGCTCAGCATAATCGTATGTGCTGGTCATGATGGTGTCCCAGATGTGCTTTGCCGGTACCTTGCGGAAGATTCGGCAGGCCACCAGGCCCTCGTCGTTGACCACATAGCCCTGATGGGTCGGGAACTCGCGCCACAGGAAGTTCTCGGTATCAGTCAGATCGAGGTTTTCGCTATCCACTTCTTTCTGTGTGACCGGGAAGGACAGGGGCCACTCATCGTCGTTCTTGACCGCTTCCATGAAGGATTCAGTGATCAACAGCGACAAGTTGAACTGGCGCAGGCGGCCATCTTCGCGCTTGGCGTGGATGAAATCGAAGATATCCGGGTGGTTGATGTCGAAGGTTGCCATCTGGGCGCCGCGGCGACCGCCAGCACTGGAGACGGTGAAACACATGCGATCGAAGATATCCATGAAGGACAGGGGTCCGGACGTGGTTGCGCCGGCACCGGCCACGTAGGCGCCTTTTGGGCGCAAGGTTGAGAACTCGTAGCCAATACCACACCCGGCTTTCAGTGTCAGCCCCGCCTCATGGACCTTGTTGAGGATGTCGTCCATGGAGTCTTCGATGGTGCCCGATACGGTGCAGTTGATGGTGGATGTCTCCGGCTTGAAGGCCTCGGCACCGGCGTTGGACATGATACGACCGGCCGGGATGGCGCCATGGCGCAGGGCCCACAGGAATTCCTGGAACACGGCCTCACGCTTCTCTGGAGCCTCTACGTCCGCCAGCGCACGGGCAACGCGGGTGTAGGAGTCCTCGATGCTCTGATCAACGGCTTCACCGTCTTTGGTCTTCAGCTGGTACTTGCTCTGCCAGATATCAACGCTGGCATCCTGGAAGGTTACGGGGGTTTTTACTTTGGCATTCATGGTGTCAGTCTCCTGCTATGTCTATTTGCCTAACCTGTGACCAATTATACCAGAGCGCGTACACCTTGCAAGGTGTATTGATAGTAAATCTTCCGGGGGAAATATCCGAAAGAAACAGCAGGGGAGGTGTTTGGGCGTGAATCGAGGAAGGCTGGAAACCTTCCTCTCGTACCTACGAAAATTCAGTTTTCTTCCTTCAAAACTGCCCGGGTCCGGCATGCTGAAAGAGAAGAATTCGTTCAACCTGGAGAGCGGGTGCTCTTTGTCGAGATCCATTTCCGGGCCGTGCCAGCGGTATTTGTGAGTGACGTGAGGCCCGCGCCGGGTTGTGATCTTCATGCAGCCTCTGGCACCAAAGCGCACCGAATAGCCGCCATGGGCTGGGTGAGTGGCATTGACACCCCCAGTCTCAACCCAATTTCCGTATCGCTCGGTGGGTGAATCGATACCGTCGCGCTTTGCAGCTTCGCGAGCAGATGCACCATTGGGGACGAATTCACCGGTAGGCGTGCGCCAGACTGAGGCCTCCCCGCTATAGGCATAGATGATCACCAGCTCTTTGGTTACTTCGGGCTTGTTGTAGCCGGCAACAGCTTTGGCAATGAGATCTTCTATGCCACGAAGCTGAGTACCTTCAACCCGCAGGTGCACCCAGGGCCGATTAATTTCGATGTCACCCCAGGCCCGTTCGCGCCTCAGCACTTCGTGGCCGTTGGCGTCGTCATCACCACGCAGAAGAGCCCTCAGAACGGGGCCAAGCTCATCCGGGACCTGAGCAAAGAACAGACCGTCATTATTGACGGTGTAGGTGACTGTGTGTTCCTGAGGCCCGCCAGCTTCAATAAGTTCGATCTTCTCAGATTTAACCTTTGGCATGCTGGCCTCCCGAGTGCTCACCCGCCAGTTTGTCGACCTTCCGCTTGCAATGCCCGCACGGGAATGTACCTGGTTCCGCATCGACATGACCGCTGTTGGTCCGATGTTCGCGGCCGCAAATAGAGACCACTTCACCTTCTGGAAAGTAGTGAGCGCTCTGTGTGCTCGGGTGTTTCTGGTACCCGGCGGGTGTGGGCATTGAATAGGATCATCGTTCTTGCTCAGCCATAGTGATGCCTTCCATTTTTCTGCTTGCCTAACCTGACACCACCATAGCATAAACACCTAGCAAGGTGTACTGATAAAGGTCGCATTTCACGGCGCAGCCGTGGCGTAGCCAACCGGCCTCAGTGCACATCAAAGGGCGCACCGCGCCCCGGGCTGGCGGAACGCCAGGCACAAAAACCCCCGTCGAAGCGGGGCTGTCTATTCGAATCACCTCAATGAATAGGCTGATCCGGACCCGGGCCCCGGACAATCGCCTCAATGTCGTAGGTGTGAAGCTCGGAAAGCGTCTTTTGAGCCTCTGGGCTGTCAGGAGCTGTCAGCAGCAAACGTTGCCCCGCCATGCTGTAACCGACTTCCCATGGCAGATGCCTTTCAGCATCAGAGAGCAGCAGCTGCAGTACCGGTATGTGATCCATCTCCGGGAAGCAGGCATAAGACCTCCGAATTTTCTCATCGGTAATCGCCGGGTCGGCCTCAATCAGCGCAACTGGGTACTGATCCTGAACAAGGCCCGTATAGATTCCGGCGGGAAGTGATCCCTGCAGTTTGGCAATCTTGGCCAGATCGTTCAGCAACGCAGAGCCAAGATTCGGAGGGAGCGATTCGACCAAAATTTCGAAGCCAATGTGTTTGGCCAGCCCCACGGTGTAATGGAACGGAGGGCCATCCGATTCCTTACCACCGCCCATCGCAATGATCTGATGGCCATATTTCGCTACTTTCTGTTTGAGATTTTCGAGAAACTCTTCCACTCAGGCCTCCTGAATGCTCGTGGCGTGGGGAGACACTTCGATGGCCCCTCTCACGTATTCAATAGCAGCTTCCTCACTCATACGGCCAACCATCTTGGCCAGCCGCTCGCGTTGCCACTGCTCGTTAGTGTTACTTGCTACCATGCCGCCGGCGAATACACCAGGGCGAACCTCGGCGTAGAGATCCACGAAGGACTCAGCATCGTTTGAAATCATCTGCTGGTAGCACAGCTCGTTGTCCCGGTTGGGGTTGATAAAGTAATCCCTGTGGGTAGCGATCACCTTCACGCCCTGGATGGTGGTTTCCCGGGCAATCGCACTCTTGGGGATACGCGCCTTCCAGTTCCCGACTCGAGCATGGTTGCGAATAATGGTGATTTGACTCATCCGTGCCTCCTCAGCAGAACACGTCGGATTGCTCAAGGATGGTCTGGGCGTCCACGACACCTTCACCCGCAAAGGCAACACCGGCGCTCTCGCGCAACAGGCCTGCCATGGCGCACAGGTAGGTGGCATCGGGTCGAGATTCGGCAGAAACTCGCATGGCGTCATACTCGTTGCTCGCCTGTACGTGGTCCAGAAAGCTCTGGCCGGTTTCTTCGTAGAAGCCGAACACCGAGTAGTTCTCAAGAGGCTCCTCGGATTCAGGGGCGCTGGGGGTGTGCTCCGTGATCTCGTAGAAGGCCTCGGTTTCATCGTCATCGGAGTACTCGAAATACCAGTCGATGATGGCCTCACGCTGTTCAGCGTTTGCGGACTCCAGAATGGGGGTGATGTCACCGGTCTCGTCCTCAACCTCTAGGCCCAGCGACTCTGCTTCGTCAAAGAACGGATCGGCACAACAGGCGGGGATCCGCCCAGACACATAATTCCAGAGCGACTCCAGCGCTTCCGCCCGGGTCTGGAAGAGGTAAGGCCCGTTCATGGCCGCTTCAGCGTCTGAATCCCTGGAACGATCGAAAAAGACCAAAGTGAAAAGGGTGGATGCGTTGAAGCGCGGGCCGTTCGAGCTGATTGTCATGATGATCTCTCCTGCGTTGATGTCCTAACCTGGAAACCATTGTACCACTATTAATACACCGCTGAAGGTGTATTGCTGGCAAATTCCCCGGCGACAGCCGGCGCTACGCCACTGGCCTCAGTGCACATAAAAGGGCGCTTGCGCCCCGGGCTGGCGGAACGCCAGGCACAAAAAAGCCCGCATGGCGGGCTGATCAAAGTAGGGTGGCCGGGCGGAAGGTAGGTAGGCGGCAGGAGTCCGCCCGGCCGAAACGGTGATTTAACTCTCTGGCATAGCTTGAGACAGAGGCGATGCCTTTGGTTTGGTTCGCTGCTTTTCCCGAATCTGCGGAATTTTGGTCCAGATGCGTGCAAGTTCTGCGTCCGCACATTCGTCTTGGTCGATGCCGGCGGCCAGGCAAAGGGCTGCCAGAGTCACTCTGACGCCGCCTACTTCTTGAGTCGGCTCGCCGAGCGGTCGAGAGAACACATAGTTGGACAGCATGTCCGCCCGCTCCCGGGTGTAGCCAACCGACTGCACCAGCTCAAGCGACTCCTCGAGATAGCGATCGCAACGCTCGACCATATCCGCTGAGATCTCGGGACCAAAGCACTCCTGCATCCAAGGCGCTACACGGTCCTGGAAGGATTCCCGCTCGGCTTGCTCAGCCGATTTCTGACTGTTGCAGGCTAGCCAGCCTTCCCATCGGCCGATGTACTGATCTGAAATCTGAGGCCCATCACTGTCGCGGTCCCACCAGAAATCGTCATCAGATTCGATGACATATCGCTGATCGGCCTCACTCCACGCCATGCCTTCCGGAAGCGGGAAGACCTGTTCAAATTTTTCGCGAAGCTCTTTCATGGCAATGCCTCCAGCCAATCAGGCTATACAGAAAATGGGTATGCGATCGGCTCATGGTGCTGATACCCAATAACTTTGAAGTCATCGGTCGTTACCCAGGTCTCCAGATCTTCCAGAGTTTTGATGTCCGGGTTGATCTCGAACTGCGGTGCCGAGAAGGGCTCACGCTTCAACTGAACGTCCCTCATCAGCTCGTACTGATCTTCGTAAATGTGCGCATTAACAATGTGGTGGGCGGCCACCGCCGGCTTAGTTCCGGTGATCTGTGCCATGATGGCCAGCAGGAAAAAGACTTGCATCTGATTGAAGTTGCCGCCAAGGGGGACGTCCATCGACCTCTGATATGACGTCAGGAACAATTGATCACCCAGCAGGGAGAACTGGTGCGTATGCATGCACGGACGCAAACAGCCAAGATGGAATTCACCAGGGTTGTAGAACGTAATGATCTCGCCGCGGTCATCAATGCCATTCGATAGGTCATTTACAACCTTGCGTAGTTGATCAATGGAATTGCCTTCCGGCGTGCGCCAATCCCGAGCCTGAACTCCATAGACTCTGCCCATGTCATCCTCACCCTTTCGGGCAGGGTTGTTCAGCCAGCTTTCGTTAGCGTTGGCGTTGGCATCCCATGTCCGACAACCAAGCGCCCGAAACTGAGCCGCACTGTTGTAACCCCTGAGATAGCCAATAAACTCGGCAATGGCCTGCTTCCAATAACTTTTCCGAGTGGTGTCCAGTGGGCATTCACCGGCGCCTACGTCGTAGGTCATTGTCGCGTTAATCACGGTCTTGCAGCGCTTGCCGGTGCGCTCGTTCTCGACCCAGACGCCTTTCTCGACAATTCGCCGGTTCAATTCCAGATACTGCGTCATTCAAGCCTCCAAAGCTTCGGGCCAACGAAGGCCAGTTGTTTTTCCTGTGGCCCGCTCAACGGAGCGGACGAATGTTCGAAAATGGTCACCAAGCCCGCCAGCGCGATCCGAGACCCAATCCTCGAAGTACTTCAGGGTTTCGCAGGGGATCTTGTTCCCAAGTGCCAGGGCAACCGTGAGCTCGCCACACTGGCGCATGGCTGACCGGCGGAACAGCGCAAAGTCCTCATTATCAGAGCGATAAAGCGTCAACTTCATTCGCTCCTCTTCGGTTGCATTTGCTGCAGCAACCACCAACTCATGCTCTTCTTCAGCGGGTCTCATGGCAGTGTCCCTCATTTCTGGCTGTCTGGTTCGTGGCAAGCCGGACACTTGCGGCTGTATTGGCCCGATCCTTTTCCTCATCGGACATGCGGCTCCAGTTCGCGATGCTGTCGATATCTCGACCACATGAGACGCATTCGCGGTTCTCATTGAGCTTGCACTGTTTTTTACAGGGCGACTGGGTGTTCATCTGTATGCCTTTAGCTTGTCCAGAGTGTGCGTTTATTTTATCAATTTAAGTACATCGCGGAAACTGTTAGCCAGAAACACATGATTGTTTTATTTTCCGTGCCCGCTATTGATCTGATGTTCTTTGAGGTCCTCTATCGTGAGGCGCTTGGCAAAACGCTTGATTCTCATGCTTTCCGCCGGGAAGGGCTCACTCTCGATCATCTCTGCATGCGGTTTGACGAACCGGTAGAGTTGTTCGGCATTCGCAAAGGTTTGACCGGTCTGATACCCAAGGGCCGGCGACAGGCGAATACCTCGAAGCTCAACGCGCTCCCGCGGGCTCATTGTCTCCAGTAGATCAATCAACGGGCTTCTGGGTCGAAAAGTCTGGGGCAGTCGGCCAGTGGCCTTGTACTGCATCATTGCTCTGGGATTTCGCGCCAGGTAACGGGCCTGCTTGGAATTCATCGCTGGGTCCTCGTGGGTAAGGGCAGGCCTTTCGGCCCGCCCGTGGGTTTTACTGAATTTCCTCAGGCGGAATCTCGTCCCAGACCCAACCGTCACCGATCGCGTATACATGCTTCAATTCACCTTCGAAGGTGATGTCGAAGCCTTTGTATTCCTCGAATCGGCACTCATCATCAACGTCTTCGCCCATATCAACGACGAAGGTGTCCCGCTCCTTGTCGAATGTCATGTCCGGGCCTTGCTCCGCCAGCATCAAGGCGCCTTTCTCTTCGAACACCGGCATGGCAAAGCCATTCCACAAACGGCCGGTGGTGTAACCGGGAATCGGATCGTCGTAGGCCCCGTCGATGTTGAAATAAGCGGCGCGGTACTGAACGTTGTTGATTTCGTTCTGGCTTACCTTCCGGAAGGTTTCTTCGAATTTCGCCTCCGGCATGCGATAAACCGGACCACCGCCCATTGGGGCGAACTTAACGTAACCAGCTTCCTGTTCTGAAAACCGGCAGATAGTGATTGCACCGTTGGGATAGGTGTTCTCTTTTGGAATGTAAGTGTCGGTACTCATGAATATTTCTCCTGCCTGAAGTTGTTTGCCTAACCTGAGAACCATTTTACCAGACAGCGTACACCTTGCAAGGTGTAGATAGTTTTAAGTCTCACGGCGCCAGCCGTGGCGTAGCCAACCGGCCTCAGTGCACACAAGAAGGGCCGTAGGCCCTGGGCTGGCGGAACGCCAGGCACAAAAAAAGCCCGCATTCGCGGGCAAGCAGGAAGGAAGTAGGGCGCTTTTAGGCAGCCAGATCGCCCTCTACGATCGCCCACAAGTAGAATTTCCGCTCAATCTCTTCCAGCGGTCCCCGGAACTCCTCTTTGTAGTCCTGGAACCACGCTTCACCAGTGTTGGGGTCATACCCGAGAAGGCTCGGGCCAGGGTAAGTGACACAGTAGTCCGTGACGTTGATGCCTTCCACCAGATGCTCGTATTCCGCTGGCAGAGTGGAAACGTGCTCAAAATCACGATCCTGCTGAAATCTCAGGAATGAGATGACTTTGCTGGAGTCGAGTTCGTGCGTGCTCATGGTGGCCAGGGTCTCCGCGCTGAAGTCGGTATTAGCTTCATCCTCTCCAGCGTCTTTCAGATACTGCGAGTAGGCGCCAGATATCAGGTTGTGCCAAGCTGTCGGCAAAAACCTTCCACCTTCCTGAGCTGAAGCAGCTGCATCACTGAGGGATTCATTCGCGTAGTCCGCCAGCTCCGGCGTCACGGTCACGGAAGGTTCGCGGTCGGTAGTCAGGGCCTCATTCACGGCGTCGCGGATTTTCGCGGCCCAGACCGGCGTTTTCACCGTCTGTAGTGCCGGATCTCGATCCTCAAGCTCGTTCTGGTCGGCCAGCATTTCCAGCGCTTCGAAAATCATGGTGGTCGAAATTTTGTGGGTAGGGCGGTTCATAGACTTGTCCTTTAATTTTGCAGCCCGGGAAACCCCGGGCGCATGGTTACAGTTGGCGAAGAATTTCGCGATTCAGATTACGGGCAGCTGCTAGCGAAATCGTATGCGTTGGCTCTTCCTGATTTACATCGGCGAATACAGCCAATTGAAGTTCGCCTTTGTGCTGGATCAAGGTGAACAATTCGCCCATATCGTCCTCGGATGCGTTATCCGTATGGCCTTCCATGCGCACTGCTAAGCCATGGGGAAGGACAGAAATCATCCCTCTGGTGGGTTGGTAACCCCGCTCCTGGTCCTGAATGACAACAGGGTATTCCTGAATGTCGTTCACCGTGGGCGCTGATGGTTTCCTACCGGCGATTTCTGGGCGCGGTTCTGCGGCCCGCCAGTAGGAATCAAAGGCCACGGCCACGTTGCCTGTCTCGACAACCCAGAGCACTTCGATCGGTTCATCACTGTAGTAAGAGGAAAACTGCTCAGCTTGGTCGCTGTCCCTGGCACAACACCGGAAAGCTTCGGGGATGGGCATGACCTCACCATTCTTGGGCTTGTAGATCACAACCATCGGGATAAGCGGCTCCTCATCCTCCGGCATATTGACCCAATCTGAGCCTTCGTCCAGCTCTCCAATGTGGGGCGGGCACTCTTGGCCCTTTTCCTTCGGGCCAAAGCTCGAGCACATCTCTCCCAAGTCAAAGTTGGTGGTGCCGTGGCGAACATCGAAATGCTCTGCCACCAAATCCGCCAACTTGCTCTGGGCCTGGCTGATCAATCGGATCAACTCGTTAGCGCCTTCAATTTCCTGGTCCTGAGCAAGGCCGATCAGTTGGCCGGTATAAAGTGCGTGCATAATCTGATCTCCTCTCAGGCTGCTTTGCGATAGGGGTCGATCACGAAGCCGTCTGCATCGAGATCCTGTTGGTTGTAGGCATCAAGAGCTGCTTCCATAACCTGAAGCTCATAACCTGAACCAAAGAAGTCATGGCCAACGAAGCCACCAATGATGTTGTCCGTAATGTTGTCGAACCTTTTCCATTCACGGCCGGTCCAGTACTCGGAAATCATCGCCCAAACACCGGTACGTCGGATTTTGCGGCGGAAATTTTCGGCTTCGCGCTTAAGCTGCTCTGGGGGGACGCTCGGGTTTGCAGCAGGATTGAAACAATCACCCGCCAGCTCTTCGAAGCCACCATGAATGTCTGCCTGACGTGTAAGACGAATTTTGCCTAGCTGAATGGCGTCGATAACGGCTTGTACCGCCTCGTTCGACTTTTCATAGCCGGTGCTCAGATGTTCTTTGAGAGACTTGATAACCCGCTGGTCCAGATCGGGAAGATTCTTAATGCTCATCGTATGATTACTCCTGCCATTGATGTCCTAACCTGGTAACCATTTTACCAGACCTCAGACACCATGCAAGGTGTATAGCGTGAGCGATTTACGGCGCCAGCCGTGGCGTAGCCAACCGGCCTCAGTGCACACAAATGGGCCGAAGGCCCATGCCGAATAGTCGGCTTTAAAAAGGGGCATCAGGAAAATCCGGATTTAAGTGCACACCGAAAGGGCGCACTGCGCCCAACAACTGGCGAGGAAGAGTCGAGCACCCGCTATTGCGGGCGCTGGGGAGTGATCCGATCAGGCAGCTTGGGCGTCTGGGCTATTGCCCGCCAAGGTCTCGAAGGTGCGTACAGCAAGCCGGGCTTCCCTCATGGTGCGGAAGCAACCAAAGCTGAAGGGCTCTGCGCCGGAAGGCTCGAATGACAGGCTGAAGCCCTGACTGTGCCGGATCGCGCTGAACCGGGTGCCCGGAGCTTTCAGCTGGTCTATGTCCACATCCACGCTGCTGAGTAGAGCCCATGCCGCCAGAAAATGGCCCTCGGAGAGAAGGCGGTCGTAGCTGGCCACGCCGAAGTGGCCGAACAACTGGAACAGGGCGTCGATGATCCCAGGAACAAACTCCATGTCGAAAGGCTCATCATAGAACTCCTCGACCCGGCCATAGAGATGGTTGATCTCAATCGCAAGGTTTGCAGCCCGCTCCCGGGTCTCCGAAACGCCCTGATCGTTCAGGGCGCCCTCGAGGTATTCGCCGTATGGGCCATTAATGTGGTCCGGGATGTTCAGAGTCTCCCAGACACACATCGCCGCAGTAGCCAGCTCGATATTACCTGCTGCGTATTTCATATCATCACTCCTCCTCAGTAGGGAATATCGTTGTCGAACACCGGGTCAAAGTCCGGGTTGGTCGCGTCATAAGCCAGCTTGTTCGCCAGAGCCTGATAATCCTGCTCCTGACGAATGAGAGCTTCCGCCTCTCCGATATCCGGGAAAGCTGCGCGTGCCTTGCCGTTTGCCCACTGGCGAGCGTTGCCATCGTCCAGACCAGCATGGCGAGCGCTGGAGTAGGCTTCGGAATAAATCTCGTCAAACTGATCGCTCAGAAGATATGCTTCTTCAAGAAGCGCCTCGGGTACGGATGCGATGTTCATGTTTCCTGCCTCTTGCCTGTTTGCCTAACCGAACTCCATTTTACCAGACAACGTACACCTCGCAAGGTGTATATAGGGTTAATTTCCCGCGGCGCAGCCGTGGCGTAGCCAACCGGCCTCAGTGCACAACAAAGGGCCGAAGGCCCCGGCTGGCGGAACGCCAGGCACAAAAAAAACCGCTAAGCAGGCGAGTGGGATAGGGTGGCCGGGCGGAAGGTAGGTAGGCGGCAGGAGTCCGCCCGGCCGTTGAACGTTGTGCCGGCGTTAGACCAGCTCGGCAGTGTCCACGATCTGCCGGTTAGAGATGATCAGCTCATAATGACCGGCCTGAACCACGCTTTCTACACGACGCGGGGTAAACAGGCCCCAGCAAGTGGCACCGGGATTGCGAACAGACCAGTACTGGATCCCTTCGGAATCGTTTTTCCGAAGCTTTGCGCCGAGTGCCTGGGCGTCAGCATAGTCTTCCTTGTCATAGATCGGATCTGACAGCTCCAGAGCTGTGGCGTCCGCCAGCTCACCGGAGAACTGAACTGCCAGAGTGCGCAGAACGATTCGATCGAACTTCAGGTCTTCAACCCCGGCAACGTAGCGGCCCCAGTGATAAGAAACCTCAGACAGAGCAGTTTCCTTGGTGTCAGCAATGTAGAAAACACCATAATCGCCATTGCTGAATCGGCTTCCGTCCGGTGCAACGTGAGTAAACGGTGCCGCGGCATAACTGGTTCCCTGGATCTCCCACGGCACTTCATCCAGAGAGAGGTAATCGAGACTCCCAACCTCGTTGTTAAGGCGAGGGTTGGTCAGCTCCTGGAGGGCATACAGAGTCTCGAAATCCTCAAGGCTCGAAACATCCTCAAATAGATGGATGGTCGGCAGCTTCGAGTTGATAAGGCGGTAGCCTTTCACTCGCTCTAGCATTTTTGTGGGTAGGGAAGCGCCCATCTAAACCAGTCCTCCGCGTAGCGCATCAACGCGCTTGAATGTTTCGTAGAGCTTGGTGAACTCACCGCCCTCAATAACTTCCATTGGGCTGCGGCCAGAGAAGTACGGGTTGTGGTTCTTCATCTTCATAAATCCGTACTGGTTCTCTGGGTTCTCAAACACGATCCGCAGTGCCTGGTGAATGTTCAGCAGCATACTGATCCGGGCGAGCTGGTCGGCATCAAGGTTGGCGCTGTCCGGATCGCCTTTCAGCTTGAAGTACGTCGCCCGCTTCAAGCGCAAGATGGCTTGAGCCTGCTCAGCACTGCATCCCCATTTATCGAGGATGTTGAACGCGGCCTTCAGGCCGGCAACACTGAGTTCCTTGTTGCTGAAGCTTTTCTGTGCGCTGGCGGTATTCATGGCGAAACTCCGGTTCAAATCCCTATTTAGTCCAAGTATAGACAAATAAAGCCCTAAAGTCTATATATGGACTAAATCAGTGATCACAGACTGACTCCAAGTTCGTCTGCAATTTCCTGGTCGGAAACGCCGCACTGCTCCAGATATTCAAGTTGAGAGCTCATGCCATCGTTGTTGATGGCGCTGGCTCGCCGGGATGCCGCATCGTGAACCAGATCGTCCAGCATGGTGGATTCGATGCCTTCTTCCTGCAGCCGAAGCTTCAAGGAACTCATGCCGCGTTCTCCTGTGACTCGAGCAGTTCCAGACTGGGGATGTGTTCAGTTGATTTGATGCCGGACTGCAGCCAGCGAACCTTTGCGAACTTGCCGTCAACACTCAGTACTTCGGCAGAACCGGAACTTCTGAGCGAGATATCGTTGTACCGAACAAAACGTCCTGGCTCGATGTTCTCCATCAGGTAGTCGGTTCGTACTTGCTGGTAAAAGCTCGGCCAGAACTGACGCACTGGCGAAACAACATAGCCATCTTTCACCAAGACAGGTGAGGGGCCTTTGTAACCGATCGAGTGAAGAGTTTCGGTGACATCTCTCATGGGATTCTCCTGCGCTGTGATTACCTAACCTGTAAACCATTTTACCAGAGGGCGCACACCATGCAAGGTGTATATTGGTTCATTTCTCCGCGGCGCAGCCGTGGCGTAGCCAACCGGCCTCAGTGCACACAAAAGGGCGCCCCGCGCCCGGGCTGGCGGGACGCCAGACACAAAAAAAAGCCCGCAAAGCGGGCAAAGGTTGGCAGGCATTCGGGGTGTCACAGGGAATCCCAGGTATTCCCTGTGACGGGAGTCAGGCGGCTTGGGCCAGTGCCGGGCGATGGCCTCCGATCAGTGCAATGCTGTCATCGGCGAAGTGAACAATGTGCGGGTACCGGTCCAGATCAATCGCGGCTGCCTGCGGCATTTCCTGCTGCTCGGCAGTCAGGTACAGGATGTCGCTGTCGAACCATTCATCGTTGGCGGCCATGGTGCCAACGGTCAGGCCGATCTGGGTCAGCATCTCAATGCCAAGCTCAACAAAGACCGCTTCGAAAGCTGGGATGATCACGCCCTGACCAAGGATCTCATGGCCGACAGTGTTGGAGTTGCCCGCGATGATAGATGCCGGGGCACCTTTAACCGCGCAGTGCTCGGTCAGGGTGAGCAGGCGAGTCAGCTTCTCGTCAGTTGGGTGCTTGATACGCGGCTCGGTGCTGCGGACTTTCGCGTAACCCCGGCCGATAGTGCCAACCTTCTGAGCTGTGAGGTCAAGCTCCTGCATGGCAAAACCTTTGCCAGCGGCCTTGTCGCGGTCAGCCTTAACGCGGAGGTAATCGTAGTCTTTCCAGATTTCGTCCTCAGCGCTGAACTGCTCCACAATGTCAGCCAGCGTGTCCGGCTTCTTCGCAACGCTGCGAACTTCCGGGAACAGGTTCATAGCATCCAGACCCTTCGATGTTGCGATCATAGCCAGACGATCGCGATTCTCGAACGCGCCCAACTGGTTGCCGTTCAGGACGGTCTCACGCAGGGTGTAGCCCCACTGGTTCAGCACAGACCGGATAATAGCCATGCTGGCGCTGGAAGCGTACTCGACCACGTTCTCAAGCGTGATAACTGCCGGATTCATCGCTTCGATGTACCGGAGGAAGTAATAGAACATCGAGCCGGCCTGATCGTGTTCTTCCGGGTGGGTAAGGCCATTCTTGGAAATCCCACTCTTGGAAGCGCCGACGCAGGGGACGCCGCCGGTCAGAATGTGCAGGCTCAGGTCTGCAGGAAGCACAGAGTCCTGAATCGGGCCGTTGATGATGATGGAATCTTCCCGGAAAAACTGGGGATTGTTGGCGTAGCTGCTTCCGATGTAGCGCGGATCCCACTCAACCGCCAGCTTGGTATAGCTGGAGATGCCGACGCGCTCAAGGCCACTGTGAAGGGCGTAGTCGAGCATCCCGCCGCCGTGGAACAGGGAGCCCAGCTGCAGGGGCTCGCCCTTCATCAGGGTTTCGAGAAAGTCCTTCTCGCGGGCCTTGATGCGCTCTTCGTCAACGTGCGCCCGGATGGTGATCTTGCCCTTGAAGACGCCGATGCGTAGCTTCATCTGGCCCGGGAGGGCGTCGAGAACGGTCGGGTCTTTGATTTCGATCAGCGGCTTGGTGCGGCCGTCCTTCAGGGTACGGCGGGAAACGCGCACGGTGCCGAGGGAGTCGCTACCCGGCTTCGGGTGCAACTGGAACACGTTGCTCTTTTCGTGCTTGCGGATGTGCAGAGTGACGCCCGGCTCAATGCCACCGTGACGGAGATGGAAGCCTTCCATCCAGATCCGGCGGGTGCCGTTGTTTTCGCCAACTCGGGAGTAGATGATAACGCTCATGTTCTGTCCTGCCTGTTTTTCTGCCTAACCTGTAGAGAATTATAGCAAAACAGAGACACCTTGCAAGGTGTATTTAGTGTTTTTTTTCACGGCGACAGCCGTGGCGTAGCCAACCGGCCTTAGTGCACACGAAAGGGCGCTTGCGCCCCGGCTGGCGGAACGCCAGGCAATCGGGATAGGGGGGAGCCATGAGGCTCCACCCCTCCCACACCACCCGGCATGCGGGTCCGCACCGGGCGGTTCGAGACGTTGAGGGTTCACGAGAGTCTCGGCACTCCCAACCGGTCGAAGTAGGCAATCGTCAGGACATTGTGGATGGCAGAGCGACTGTTGTGCCACCAGCGGCGACTCAGAGCCGCCACAGATTCAGCCACCCAGGAACTGGCACCCAACCGGACCAGCTCCCGGTAGATCGTCTTACCCCGCCGCCACTGCCGGAGGTGGAGCATTCTCAGACGACGACGTATCCACTCATCCAGTGATCGCCAGATGCGTGGCGTTTGCGCCAGCCTGAAGTACCCTTTCCAGCCGAGCAGGTATCGGCGGAGTTGCTCTACCACCTGTTCAATACTGCGACCCCCTGATCCCCGGGTCAGTTGCCGGATCCGGAGCTTGAACGCCTGTAACGCCCTGGTGGATACCGCGCGTCGAACCTCAGCGTTCCTCCCTTGCCACAGGGCATAGCCGAGGAACTTGCGCCCGAACACGCTGGTCACCGCGCTCTTGGCTTCGTTAATCACCAGACGCAACTTTCCATAACAGCGGCGGAGTAACTGCATGACCCGTTCTCCCGCCTTGTGGCTGCGAACGTAGACGTTGCAGTCATCGGCGTAACGGGCGAAGCAGTGCCCCCGGCGTTCCAGCACTTTATCCACCTCGTCCAGCAGAACGTTGGCCAACAACGGCGACAATGGCCCGCCTTGCGGCGTGCCCTCGTGCCGATCCATGACCACACCACCGTCCATGATGCCCGCGTTCAGGTACGCACGAACCAGCCGGATAACGCCGGGGTCGTTTATGCGTTTCTTCAGGCGGTCGATCAGGATGTCGTGGTTGACCCGGTCGAAGAACTTCGACAGGTCGACGTCCACCACGATATGGCGGCCCTGTTGGGCGTAACGCTGCGCAGCCAACACGGCGTCGTGGGCCCGACGGCCCGGGCGGAAGCCGTAGCTGTGCTCGCTGAAGGTGGGATCAATCAGAGGTTGCAGCACTTGCAACAGTGCCTGTTGAATCAGACGATCAGTGACGGTGGGGATGCCCAGTTCCCGCTCACTGCCGTCCGGCTTCGGGATGCCTACCCGACGGACGGGCTGTGGTTGGTAGGCGCCGCTCAGCAGGTGCTGGCGAAGCTCAGGCCACGCCCATCGCAGGTGTTCCGCGGTTTGGGCAATGTCCAACCCGTCCACACCTGCCGCTCCCTTGTTGGCCTTCACGCGCTTCCATGCCCGCTGCATATTCTCTCGTGCGAACGCCTGCTCAAGCAGGCTTCGCCCTGCGCCTTCCGGTTCTTGTCGCGGGAGTCCTGCTTCATCGCTCATCGCCTTCGGCAAGGCTTCACCTGTCCGTTGCGCGATCCGCCCCGCTGGCGCGGGCATCTGATGCCGTACAGTGCTCATCGACAAGGCGTTTGACGCTCCTTCTCGTTCGGCCCTTCGCCCTGTGTTAGCGGTTACTATGGCCTCTGCTGACTTCTCGCTCCGTGTTGCCACGTCGCCCTTTCAGGCATGAGGCGAGATCTCCCCGGGTAAGAACACACTCCTTCGCCGCACAACCGCCGGATTTACACCACTTCGCCTTGGCCACAAGAGCTTCGCGGCTTTTGGCCCGCTCGCCCTGCTTGGCAGTGCCTCATATCCGATTCTTGTTCATCGGCTCACGGTTTACGCTCCACGCTTCCTCCCCACGGTCGGTCACCCTTCCGCAGTTGCGCTTCACTTCGTTCGCTGTGGCCAGCTCACGGGAGGACTTGCACCTCCAGGAGTGCGCCCGTGCCGGGCGCACCAAAAAAACCCGCTCAAAGGCGGGTTTTTATCATGGCTGTGGTTTAGATCATGGTACCGGTGCCGGGCTCCGGCATGGGCCACCACTCCACAACGGGTGCATCTCCGGAAATCCCGTCGACCCGCCAGCTTTCTATGCCGTGCAGGTACCGGCCAATGTCCATTGCGTAGCCTTCGCGGGATTCCACGCGGACAATGACGTTATCGCTGGGTTGCGCCTCAACCTCGGTCGGGTGAGGGTTTGCCTTGGGATCGGGCAATCGGCTCTGATTCATCACTCGTCGTCCTTAAACATTGAGGGATCCACGCCCAGCAGTCCGGCCAGTGTTGACCAAGAAACGCGACAAGCCTCGGCACTTCAGGCCGGGGAAGGATAGCGTGGCCACGGAACGTGGCCTATAATACTGTATGTACGAACAGTGGTGGATGAGCTGAATGAAACGCCTGCAAGCCTTTAAGTACGAACTCCGGCCCGATGGTCAGCAACAACGCCTCATGCGCCGTTTCGCGGGCTCCTGCCGGTTTGTGTTCAATAAGGCGCTGGGGCTGCAAAAGGCCCGTTACGATCAGGGCGAGAAGAAGCTGAACTACGCCGGGCTCTGCAAGCAGATCACCGAATGGCGAAACGCTCCGGAAACCGTCTGGCTTGCGGAGGCTCCGGTTCACCCACTGCAACAAACACTGAAAGACTTGGAGCGGGCCTACACCAACTTTTTCGCCAAGCGGGCTGATTTCCCTCGGTTCAAAAAGAAAGGCATCTCCGACAGCTTTCGCTACCCTGACCCCAAACAAATCAAGCTCGACCAAGCGAATAATCGCCTATTCCTTCCTAAGCTGGGCTGGGTCCGGTATCGCAACAGTCGTGAAGTTCTGGGCACGGTGAAAAACGTCACCGTCAGCCAGTCGGGCGGTAGATGGTTTGTCAGTATCCAGACCGAACGTGAGGTGGAAACGCCGATCCCCAAGGGCGATGCCATCGGCATCGACCTGGGCGTGGCTCGCTTCGCCGCCTTCGACCGGCCGCTGCCGGCCTTCGAGGGTGACGACCATCTGAAGCCCCTCAACAGCTTCAAAAAACATCAGGCCCGACTGCGCAAAGCGCAGCGGGCGCTCAGTCGCAAAACCAAATTCAGCAACAACTGGAAGAAAGCGAAAGCCAAAGTTCAGCGCATCCATGCCCAGATCGGTAACGCCCGCCGCGACTATTTGCACAAAGCCACGACGACCATCAGCCAAAACCACGCGATGGTGTGTATCGAGGACTTAAAGGTGCGAAATATGTCGAAGTCAGCGGCAAGCACCGCCGATCAACCCGGACGCAACGTCCGGGCCAAATCCGGTCTGAACCGGAGCATTCTGGATCAAGGTTGGTTCGAGTTCCGCCGCCAGCTGGACTACAAGCTCCAATGGAGTGGCGGGTGGTTGGTGGCGGTACCGCCACACAACACCAGTCGAACCTGTCCGGCTTGCCGCCATGTGTCGGCAGAGAACCGCCGAACGCAATCGCTGTTCCACTGTGTCGAGTGCGATTTCAAAGAAAATGCCGACACGGTTGGCGCGATCAATGTTTTAAGGGCGGGACACGCCCGGTTCGCCTGTGAAGTGAGCGATGCAGCAAGGTCGCCAGCAGCAGGAACCCACCGAAGCGACTCAGGCAAGGCTCTATGCCCTGCCTGAGCGCCGCAGGAATCCTCGGCATTCATGCCGGGGAGGATGTCAATGAACCTCTGAGCTGCGAGCATCAAAGCCATTCCGATAGGCGCGGAGGATGCAGACGGCCTGCTCAATCAACGCGCCCGGGTTATCCTGGGAAACCAGTGCATCACCAAGAGAGGGCATCAGAGATTCGCCATGGCGGCCGGTCTTTATGTCGTCCATTCGGGCCCAAAGGTACGCCTTCTCGTGTATGGTCTCCCGGCCAAGAGGCATAATCTCAAGGTCTCCGGCATAGACTTGGTACCCAAGCTTGTACATTTTCTCGACCAGGCCGCTCAGGTAATACTCCGGCTGGTCATTGCGCTCAAAGAACGCATTCGCCCAGACAAAGCGTTTTCGCAGATCCTCCAGCGAGAAAGATTGGAAGAGCGCGATAACGTCGCTCTTCTCCATCACGTTGCGCTCTAAATGTACGTTCATGGTGCCTCCTGATTAATCCTGGCCGCCGGGGTGGGGGATAAGGGCGATCTCAGCCCCGGAGTTTTCCAGAATCTCATTGGCCATCTCGGCAAAGGTGAAATCCTGCTTCTTGATGATTTGCTGGGCCTCACCGGACCATGCAACGGCTTCAAGCGTTGCTTCCATGGTAGGACCAGGGTTGAGCAGGCCGGCAACTTCCCAGACAAGGGCTGTCCGGAAGTCAGCGCTGGCGAGCTGCTTCAGCGCGACCTCGGCGTTGGGGAATACAGCCTCAACGCAGTCGGTCCAGCGGTTCATGTTCGGGTAACAGATAATCCCGATGCGGGCATTCGGATCTGAGGGGCCTTCGCCATTTTCCGGATTCTCCAGAACGAACACCGGCTTTTCGTCTCCACCAGGGGCGAGCATCAGCAGCTGGTAGCGCCCACCGGAGGCCACCGAATCAAACTCAAGACCGTGGCGTATTCCGATTGCTGTAATGTCGTCGGTGCTCATCTCAGTGTCCTTCTGCGTTGTTGCTGTCGGCGGGGATCTCGGCGTTGATCACCCCCAGCGCCCGGTTCACCATATTCTGGGCCTCATTGAGAATGTCCAGCTCATTCGGCTCATCGTGCAACCAGTGCCACTCTTGGCAAACGCCAGCCAGACAGTTTGCATCACAATGATCGTGGAGGTCGCCGAAGTTGTCGATCGTCTTGAGCGTATCATCCGAGAGGATATCCAGAAGGATAGCCCGTGATAGGCGCTGTGCCTTGATCAAGTCTTGTTTGTTCATGGGTGGTCTCCTGCGCTTAATTGCCTAACCTGAAGACCATTTTACCACAACAGGAACACCGTGCAAGGTGTATATCAGTTTACTGGGCTTTGATTTCGACGTCTGCGAAGCTCACTTCTACCCAGCCTGACACATACGCGCCGGGGTCATCCCCGAGGGAGGCCACAGAGTGCTCGTCGAATTCGACATCTATGTGACTGGCGGCTGAGATGTAGGCCAGCTCTACGTTGTCCTCGTCGGCATCCTCGTCCAGATCGTCGCACCCGGCATCGGCGGCATCGACCCATGCCCAGCACATCACCCGGTACCCATCCTCGGTTCGCTCCACGGGCAAGTCATCGGCGAATTCCACTTCACCGTCCCGGGCGTACATTTTCCGGGCGCACTCCCGGGCCTGCTTCGCTGCCTTGTACATGGTATCCACAACAAGAGCCGTATCAGGGCCGGAAAGGACGCTGGCCGCGCCATTGTAAAGAATATCCTGGGTAATGGCGGCCCGGTCAAAGTCTGTGAAGTCCGCCAGAATCGTCAAAACAGCATCCAGCGTATCGGCCCGTTGCTCAACTGAGTTGAGATTGATCGTGTACCTCATGCGTCTGCTCCCGACTCCTGGTGCTTATCCAATACGAATTTGGCCATTTCCTTATTCAGAGGCATCAGTGCGAGGCCCATATCCGCAGTGCCATAGGTTACAACAACGCCACTGAGCGTCAGGTACAGATCGCTTTCACCGTCTTTTAGATAGTCGTTGAAAGACTCCTCGCTGATGGGGATGTAGGGGCGCTCAAGATGCACGACGCCGATTCCGTATTCACTTACCGACCCGGATAGGGGGTGCAGATTGCTGCAGTCGAACTCCCGATCTGCAAACCAGCTCTGAACCGCCTGAATTACAGACAACCCGTCCTCGGCAGCTTGGTCAATAAACTCCGGGTTAACGTCCGCTGAAAGATCCAGGGCTTGGATTTTGGCAGCCACTTCCGCTGCAAAACCGTCAAACACGGGGATCTCGCGATCAATGGATGCTTCACTGGTCCACCAGCCCCGGTAGTCAACACCATCTTCAGGGTCGCCGGGCATGGTGATGTTGTCGTAAAGCTCGCCTTCACTGTAACCCTGAAGCATCATTTCGTGGGCCCGATCCAAGCCGGTCTCCTCAAGTGCCTCAAGGTGGCGCTCGGGGGTTTCTTCGGTCGTGCTCCAACGGATGTTGATTGAGATGGTCTTGGTGACCTTGAACTGTGCGTTGTTAGTCATGTTTGGTGTCCTTGAGTCCTGAGTGGGGGAGGGCGGCCAGTGGCAATCCCGCCCGTGTCCACTTCGATAGCAATTCTGGTGTGGCCTCGGAAATCAGCCCGGTTTCTTTGAGTTCGTTCTTGCCGGTTAGCCGGAAGGTCTGGCTGTTATGCGTAACCGGAAGCACTGGTTTCAGCCGTTCTGTGGTGATCGAGACCAGATGGATAGCGGCGGCCGGCTCGGTGAAAGACTTGTTGCGCTTCTGGCAGGCCAGGAAGTGAACTGTGTTTCCCCGATAGGTGACGGTCAGCGGTACCCATGTCTTGAGCTGATAGCCTTCGATGGCGTTGAACGCTTCTCGGATGGCTTCCTCTGCAGAGTCTGGGGCCTGTGGTTCCATGGCGAGTTTCCGATTAGCGGCGCCCATCGTTATGGGCGCCATGTGCTGGTCGGGTTACCAATGAGGCATCCATGCTCTGCCCATTCGCGAAGGCGCCCGGCCTCCTCGTAGCAATGCTGGATTTCCCAGTGATTGGCGTCCGGATCGGCTTTGCTCAGTCGCTCAATCTTGTCCTCAAGCCTGCTGGCCCGACGCTCCAATGATTCTTTGGTGTGTCTCTGTTTCATGCTGCCCCCTGATGTTGTCCTAACCTGACTTCATTCTACCATTCTTCTTACACCATGCAAGGTGTATACAGTTTCAACTCCCACGGCGACAGCCGTGGCGTAGCCAACCGGCCTCAGTGCACACATAAGGGCGCCCCGCGCCCCGGCTGGCGGAACGCCAGGCACAAAAAAACAGGCCTCGGAAGGCCTGTGTCTGTCGTTTGCAGGTAGAGAGATGTTTCAGGGCTGGCGCATCAGCTCCGATTCCCGCCAGCCGCCACCCTCGGTGCCATCTGAAAACTTCAGGTACCAGATAGGCTCGTTGGCTCCGTTTGGCCGTGAGCCCGGATCCGGGTCCGGCATCAGGATTCGGCCGCTGGCATTCAGGCCGGGCACAATCACTTTTTCGCCAACCGAAAGCGGCGGGTTGTGCTGGGTAACCTGGGACATAGGCGCTCCTGTCGTAATCTGGGGTGAGTCGGGTACCAGCCCTCTACATGAGGGCGAGCGTCGGTTCTTCGATGGTGTCCGGAAGAATGGTCCAGAGTTCCCAGTCCGGACTTTCTTTGCGGGCCTCGACCAGCTCGCCAAGCGCGATCGCGTAGGGGATAACCTCATACGAGGGGCGGTCATCCCAGTGCTCGCCGGTCTCCGGATTCGAGACTTGGTAGCCGATCGGGTTTTTAGACAGCTCCCAGTCCTCCGCGTTTTCAAGTGCCGACTCGAGCAGGACGTCATCTCCGGTACCGGGGAACCATATATCCCCGTGCTGGGACTGGTTAAAGGCAAAGTTCAGTTCCTGAAAGGTCACCGCCGGCGTGTTGATAGGAACTTCCGCATCGAATTCGTGAAACAGGGCCGAGACCCAGATCTGTTCGTCGGAGACCACAATTTCAGGGGTGGTGGCCGAGAAATCACCGCCGTAATACTGGGCATCCGGCTTGGTGAATCGTGCCTCGGAAAGGTCGTGGTCTGTAGCCAAGTTGATGACCTGGCCAATACGGTCTATGTCCGCCTCGCTCACAGTGAAAACGACGGCGATCGGGTTCTGTACCAGGGGCCCGGACTTGCAGGCCATGACGATTTTGATGCTTTTCATGGGATCTCCAGAAATTATCAGGTTGAAACGCTGTGCTGGATGTCCGCCGTGAAGGCGTGAACGTCTCCGTCGTAGTGTTCGGTAATATAAGCGTCGAATTGACGGTCCTCGGGTGACAGTGGGTCATGGATGAAAGCCAGCCCGTCATCAAGGGCTTCAATATCGGCCACCGCGTGGAATTCAGTTTCCGGATCCTCCCTCAAGACCAGCGTGTCTACCGGGAAGTCATAGCCGCCGTCGCCAAGAATCAGAAAGCTCGTCGCCGGGCATTGGCCGCTGAACCAGTCCTCCACCGAGATGGCCGGGATTCCGGTAACCGGGTAGTCAATCTTGAACACCCGGCCGTACCGTCTGGCCACATTCGGGGACCGGGACAGGAACAGCATGTCGGCCTCATCGCTCCGGCCGCGATCGGCTTTCCAGCCCTCGAAATCCGGAGCACTCGCCCCGTGGTAAAACGTCACCGTGGGGGTGCAGGGTGTGGCCACCTTTCGCACGTTCATGCTGTGCCTCGACCGGGAGCCTTCCGGCTCCCCAGAATCACGACATGGGGCCTTGAGGTGATAGTCAGACGCTCGTCCCAGTGTCGCTCAATCATGATGTCGCGGGCCCTGGGGCGGGTTTCCGCCTCCACTTCGTCCACGGCCAGGGCTTCGTCGTTGCCTGTTCCCCGAACCTTGAGGAGGCACTTAAACAGCATTGGTGTCCTCCTCGCCTTTCTCCTCAGTATCCGCAGGCTCAAACTCATGGCCCTCAACGTGGTACTCCGCCTCGATGTCGTTGCTGAATACCTCATCCGGAGCCAGAGCCATGGCGTGGATTTCCGCAGAGGCCGGGCCAATTTCATTCTCAACCTGAATCTCGCGGCAGCGAACGGCCGTCCGGTGTACCTCGACGGTATAGGTGCCATAGGCAGCCGGGTCCGGGTACCGGCGCTCGTGTTCCGCCAGCGCATAGGTCGGTACCGCATTGAAGTCGTAGGGGTTCCCGCTGAAGTAAGGCTCAATCGCCGGGGTATTGCACTCTGGGCACTCCTTGGCGTCGTTGAGTTCGTCTTCGACGGTCCACTCATGGAAACAGTGGGTACAGCGGTACCGGCCCTGCATCAGGTGTTGTGCGTTTACCTTGTCCAGAGCATCGTTTACCGATTTCTGCAGGGCTCTGACTTCCGTGGGGAAAGGGGTGTTCCCGGAGGCCACGGCCGCCAGCATATCCCGTACCTGATTCATCACAGCTTTTTCCACGGTCATCGTGGAGGTTTCAATGGTCACTTTGGGTGCGCTCATGGGATGCCTCACTGGTTAACGTAAAAGAGAATGTGGGTGGGTAGGTGGTCAAGCTCTCGCTTGAGGATTTCCCAAAGCGGGGCAAGTTGTTCGTCGTCCCAGCCGTTTACATCAAGGATCACCTCGTCATCGACGTCATCACGCTTGAAGACATCCAGCTCCGTACGGATGCGCTGGAAGGTGGCTTCAGTGACACCGTAAGCATGAATAGCGCCGGGTCTTTCCAGATCCGGATACTGGGTGATGGTCAGTTCCTGGGGGTGTTCCGGGCCGGGCTTCTCGCCGCGACTGGCTGTGTAAGCCGCACACGCAGGCACTTTGAAGGGCCGGCCATGGGTAATGTCGCTGCTCTGAACGAAGAATGAGGTTTCCCCGCCAGCCTGGGCCTGCTCGGCAAGAGCCGCCAACGGCCGGCTTCCATGAAGCCAAAGGTTCTGTTCGGGCTCGCTGGAAATCATGACAAGGATGCCGGTATCGGTGCGGATGGCATTTCCGTTATCCAGATCTTCTGCCGCGGCCCTCAGATATTCGAGATCCTGGGTGGGAATGTTGTCGGGGGATATGCTCATGCTGATTCTCCCGCAGGTGTCAGGCTGGTGCGTATCTCAGAGAGGGAGCGCCCCTCATGGACCTTGGCACCGTCGAGCCAAACCTGGGATTCCCAGACTTTCCAGCCATTAAGGCCAGCTTTCAGGGCGGGGGATTTCTCGGCTTTGAGCATCAACGATGCAGCAAGCGCGTCGGAAAATTGAGAGTCGGTTTCAAAAGCACACTCCAGAGTCCGGGTGACCGGTGCCACACGTCCCTCACGGCCATAGCGTGAGAAGTGAGCCGCCACGGTTTTCAGTGCTCTGTCGAAATGCTGTAAACGCTCGCTGGTGTTGTTCATAAGTCTTGCCTTGCTTGTTTGCCTAACCTGAGAACCATTTTACCAGCATACATACACCATGCAAGGTGTATATAGTGGCAATTTCACGGCGACAGCCGTGGCGTAGCCAACCGGCCTCAGTGCACACATAAGGGCGCTTGCGCCCCGGCTGGCGGAACGCCAGACACAAAAAAAGCCCGCGTTGCGGGCTTTGGATTGGTTGCGGTGAGGCGCTAGACTTCGACCAGATAAAACACAGAGTGCTCATCAAAACCCTCGGCCATGGGTATGGGCTTGGATGCAAGATCAAAATCATTCGGCAGTGGGACGAAGGCGGGCTTTTCCAGCCAGCGCTCAATTTTCGCTGACAGGTCTGCCAGATCGTCGGCGCCCTGGCCGTCGAAGTTGTAGAGCGGGCAAGACTGGTCCCAATTCGGTTCCTGGCTTGCATCGTCGAAGGCATAGCCGGTGCAAAACAGCAGCTCGTCTTCGAAAATGAAAAAAAATCCCTTGTCGATATCCGTGGTGAAGCACGGGTAGGGCTGGGTCAGGATTGCCCGGTGAATAGCATTCCAGTTGCGAGCTAACCGGCGGTATTCCCGGCTCTCGTGCTCATCATCAGACCATTCCAGATCTTCGCGTATCATTAACGGCATTTTTGGGTCTCCCAAGGGTTCTTTTTCGGCGTTGCTACACGCTCAGCGAGTTTCCACAAAGAGGTCCTATCTGCCTTGCGAATCTGGTTCAGCTCGGTCTTCAGGCTGGCGCGGTGCCATTGACGTCCGTCTTTGAAACGCTCATGAAGCAGGCCTTGATTGATCAGGTCGTTGATCAGCTCATTTTTAAACTGGTGAGAGATCTGACAACCGCCACGACCAGCCGAAAAGTGCTCCACAAACTGAAGACCAGGGAATGCTGAGCGGATGGCACCATACTCGTAAAACAGTCCGTCAGTTGTGATGTCTCGGTAGATCTTTCGCTTTCCAGTGAACGCGGAGTCGAGAAGGGACTCAGCCAGCTCCTCACGGTAGTAGGTCAGTCGGTTCAGTTTCTCGTCATCATCGAGCTCTTCGCAAATGGCGTAGACATCAACCCAGCGCAGCCCAGTGACGCTGCTTTTCCCGGCTTTGATTGCTTCGACAATCCGAACCAGGCGATCGAGCGAGACCAAACCGTTCAGATCATCCGGGTGAATGTGAAGCTTCTCGGGAACTTCACCAAATGTCCGGGCGTAGGTGCCATCAACAATCATGTGCTCGTCGCTGAGTAGGGCGCCCATTTCCTCGTAGAATTTATCGCTGGCGGCGTTGTCCGCGAACTGGGGGTAGTAAATGTTCTTTTGCCGGTAGCTCGGTGTATCAATCCGGATGTGGACTCTCAGATAAATAGATCCCGGATTAAAGTTCGCCGGCAAAGGAAGGGCTGCAGAATCGTGGAATTTGCACTCACCGTCTGCTGAAAAAATGTCTGTCAGTTGTTTCTGGGCACTCATGGCGACACCTCGAATTTGAAAAGGGCTGGCAGCCCATTAGCGGAAAGACTGCCAGCCAAAACGGAAACTGGGTTTATGCGGCGGCCTGGATTTCTTCCGGGCCGTGCAGGAACTGAATATTCGGGTAGCGGCCGGACGCTGCGTATAGCTCGCCGTTATCGGTGGTGCCCAGATAGACCGGAGCGTTTACACGCTCAGCGAACTCGCGAATGGTCATCGGGCGGCCGATTGCGTCGCTCATTTCGTTTGAGGTGGTATGGGCGACAATGGCGATATCGTCGGTGAAGAAAGGGATCGGGGTTGAATCAATCATGGTGTTTCTCCTGCCTGTGTATGTTTGCCTAACCTGTAAAGAATTATAGCAGAGTTAAGACACCTTGCAAGGTGTATATAGGGGCAATTTCACGGCGCCAGCCGTGGCGTAGCCAACCGGCCTCAGTGCACAGAAAAGGGCGCCCCGCGCCCCGGCTGGCGGAACGCCAGGCACAAAAAAAGCCCGCGTTGCGGGCTTTCTGGATCTATTGCCAAAGTCAGCTCAGGTATTGCAGCCACCCATGACCAGAGGTCCTCGGGTCGATCGGGACAGAAGGATGATTGAGACCGTTTGCCTCGCCTGTAGTGCCCGGCGCATAACGGCCTGTATTGGTCTTGAAATCGACGTAGGAAAGGGGCGACTCCGAATTGTCCGAAAGGCACGGCTCTACGGTTAACACCTGGATGTCCTCAATCTGGTCATCGGCATTCTTGTAGCAGTGAAAGCTGACACGGGCACCAATACCCATTGGGCCCAGTACTTCCACGCGCTGAAAACCGCCAGCCTCTTTGATCTGTTCAGCAACCGGCCGGGCCAGCATGGTCACCCAGTCGCACGGATACTCGGATTCGGGAAGGATGCTCGTCAGGTGCTTCTCAAAGCCTTCATCTACGCCTTCGTAGCGCAAACGCAGAACTTCCTGGTCCACTCGCTCATTGGCGATCTGGTAGTGCCGGAAAAGGTCTTGCAACGTCTTCATAGTCAGTCCTTGTGGTTTCGTGTTGATACAGCGCCAGCTCACGCTGGCATCAAGCCGGGCTCATCCCGAGCCAAGTGATATGTTTCTGAAGGTCCGCGGCGGTGATCCCCGGGGCGCAGCTCTTGCCGTCCTGATCGACGCCGGCGATCAGGACCGGGCCCGCTACCAGTTCCGGATAGAGGGGAAAACGAAAGAAACTGAAGTGCTCAAACAAGGCATCACCATCGTAAAAAATCGAATCGTCATATTGATAGCCTTCAAACAGATTCTCTCCTTCGATGTAAAAGCCCTCTTCATCGAGTCGTCCCCCTGGCCCAGCGTTTATAACTGGTGTCGCTTCCATCCGTTCTGACCCTGTTAATTCCTTGAATCGAGCTGACGTTCCATCATAGGGAACCTCTGTGACCGTGCGCTTGGCCGGGTCGATGAGAATGGCGGTGCGTTCTGGGTTTGTCATGGTGTCTCTCCTGCCTTTGTTTGTTTGCCTAACCTGATACTCATTTTACCAGGCAGCGCACACCACGCAAGGTGTATTAAGGGTTTATTTTTCCGCGGCGCAGCCGTGGCGTAGCCAATCGGCTTCAGTGCACACAAAACCGCGAAGCGGGGAGGGCAGGCCGGTGCCTGCCCGGTGGGGCCGGGCCCGCTCAGAGTGAGCAGGCTAGGCAGGCCATCGGCACTTCGTCGTGCTCCAGACCCTCTCTGGCGGCCTTGCGCTCGGTCTGGACACTGATGCCGTCCAGTTGCATTTGGACCTTCTCAGAGACGTCCTTGCTGGGTGTGTAGAGGCCTTCCCATGCCAGTTCCCCGGTGACCTTAGGCAGCTTGGCGATCATGGCCGCCAGCACGTCTACCTGCTCGGCGGCGTCCATGGCCGTGCGCTCGTCAGCCGGGTTGCTCTCCAGAACGGCCAGAGCATCCTCATAGCGGCGTTTCAGGTCCGCCTCCTGCAGGACAACCTGGCAGTGCTTAACGAGGTTGCGCAGCTGCTTGTAGGCCGTCTCGCTCTTCCAGGTGAAGGACTCGGATGCCGGCTTGCCGGTGTCGATGGTGCCCTTCGGGAAACGGATCTGGGTGATAACGATTTTCATGTCCGCCAGATCGTAGTGGGGCATAGGCGTGGTGGCCTTGAACTTGTAGTGGTTGCCCACGGCGGACTTGATGCCGGTCAGCGACGGGCTCAGAGTGATCAGCTCCTGCCAGTAGGTGCCCGGGGTGAACTCCCGGCCGGTGAACTGGCTGATGCGGTGGTCGCTGTACAGGGCGAAGGCAACGAACAGCTCGTCAAACGCCAGCTCGTCGGTCTCAGGCTCGAAACCGAACAGGTCTGCAGTCTGGTCGTCCTTGCGGGCTTTGACCGGTGCAGGGGCCTTCTTGGGGGCCTTCTCGTCCTTACGGATATCGATGAACGCCGGGACCGGGTACGCAGCCGGGAAACCGGCCTCGGTTAGCGTCTGGGGGATGTTGTCCCAGCGCTTCTCGTCCTCGGCGGTCAGCTTCTCCAGGCGCTCGGTGATCTCGAAGTTGTGCGGATCGTTAACCAGCATGCCCACAGACTCCGCCACTCGCTGGAAGAAGCAGTTGTAGCAGCCGCTGCGGGAGCGGTACTTGTAGGTCTCGGGAATGCCGATGGTGCGATCCAGGATGTCGAAAACCATCGCCTTGGTGATCTTCAGGTCGATGAACGGGAAGGCGGCCTTGGCGTCCGTCTCCATGCTGTACTGGAAGCTGATGCCGTCCCGGTCGGCTTCGTCGTACCGGATGCCCGCCAGAGACACGTAGCCGTTCTCTGAGGGGATGGTGGCCATGTACTGGGTCAGCGGGTCGATCTTGAGCTGGCGGGTGCAGTACCGGGCCCGGCCCGAAGGCAGGAAGCCGTTGTACTTGTCGATCAGGCCGAACAGGTCATTCTCCGGCTGAAGACGGGTCACAGCGATGCCAGTCATCTCCTCGATCTGGTCCAGTGCGGTGTAGCAGCTGTCCGGCTCGGCACCGGTGTCGGTGAACAGGAACGTCAGGTTCCGGTAGTGGGGCGCCAGATAGGCGGCGGCGAACAGTGCCAGCACGGAGGAGTCAGCACCCCCAGACAGGCCTACGATAACCTGGGCGCTGGGGTTGGAGATCGGGAGGCGGTAGCTCTCCAGAGTCTCGCGATCCAGATGGCTCTCAAAGATGCGCTTGATGTTGGTGATGTCGAACAGTTGCTTAACTGCGATCTCTTTGTAAATGCCCATGTCTCTCTGCCTCTTCAAATTGCCCTAACCTGAAAACCATTGTACCAGAATATATACACCTTGCAAGGTGTATCGGTAAATAATTTACCCGGGTGATTATCAGAGAGATACAGCGCCTGAGCTGTCTGCTGGCGGTCTAGCCGCCAGCTTGCCGGTACTGGGCGTCTAGGAAGGGGTGCCGCCCCCAGCGGGTGACATACTCGGAGAAGCCGCTCTGAATCAGGTGCAGGCCGATATCGCCGATGTTGGCCGCAGAGACAGAGCAGATCGGGCGTCCATACTTACCCACATCCCAGCAGCGGAAGGTGACCTGCTGGTCTTCAGTCAGGCGCTTCATGTGAGCGCTGATCGTCTTGCCTCTGAGGGTGTTGCGGGCCTCATTGGAATGGACAGACTCGGCCGTATCGACCGCGCCAAGGCGCATCTTCACGCTACGGTACCGGTCGTTGAAGTGGTCGGAATCGCGCGACTGGCTATAGAGCTGGCGGTAGACCTGGGGATCAATACCGGAGACCCAGTAGGTGTCACCGTCCACGGCCCGGTAGATGTAACCGGAGCCCTGCACATCGAATGCCTGGGCCTGGGAAAAGAGCAGGGCGCCCAGAAGGGCAATCAGGAGCCTCATAGCGGTCCTCCGTAGATAGCTTCAGCTTGTGATTGGGTGAGGCGGCCAACGCGCACCTTGTGCTGCAGATCAGCCCTGTCCCCCTCACGCATTTGTTTGAAGATGTCGCTGACCTTCCGGCCGCTGCCGGTATCCCCGGCAGCTATCTTTCTGAAGGCCCGGATCTCGGCGTCGCTATAGCTCATCAGGCCACCTTCCGGATGTCGTTGGGTGTCAGGTGCATCTGGGCTGCCTTCGCCTCCCAGTATTCGGGTGTGAGGATCCCCTCGACTGCAGGAATCTCCACATTGTACTGGCGGGAGATGCTCGCCAGGATCTGGGAGATTTCCCGGGGCTGGACGCCGCAGAGCTGGATGTAGTTGCGGGCAATGCTGTTCACGAAGCCCAGAGAGGGCTCGGAATCGCGCAGGGTTTCCAGCCACTCGGCGAAGCGGTGGTTCCGGAAATAGTGCTCGAAGTACTTGTCGAACGACCCGTAGTAAGCCTTCAGCTTGGGGCGGGATTGGTACTTGGCACTGACGAAATTGCGAAAAGTCTGCATGGGGTGCACTCCTGCCTGAAGTTGTTTGCCTAACCTGAAAACCATTGTACCAGAACTCGCACACCTTGCAAGGTGTATAAAGGTTTAATTTTCCGCGGCGCAGCCGTGGCGTAGCCAACCGGCCTCAGTGCACATGAAAGGGCGCTCCGCGCCCCTGGCTGGCCAACGGCCAGACACAAAAAAAAGGCCTGCATTGCAGGCCTTGGTCTTGGGTTTTCGCCAAGAAACAATTGTCAGTTCAGAAAGTCTATTCTACCTCTGGAATGTCCTCGGCGGTATCAGGATCAAAGCCCAGCAGCTCATGGGCGAAGCGACTGGTTGGTTTGTCGCCTTCGATGACATGACAGGTGTCGTCATCACCATGAACTCTACCGGTTACCAAGGACAAGTTGTCCAGATCTGGCCCCTGATTTTTTACTCCTTCTCATCAGGCTCCAACGACAAAAAATCAATCGCCTCTTTACCTTCTTTGTACAGGAAGCTCTCAAGCTGATTAACAGAGGCTCCTCTTAGTTCTTCGGGAGAAAACAGTGCTATGGCATAGCCTTCCGCCTGTAGCTCCTCAATAGTCTTGCCATTAGTGGTTTTCATTTACCTGTTCCTTCTTTGGTAGCCTTGTTTGCAGCGTTTTCCTGTTTACTCATTTCCGAACCCGTTCTGTCAGGTGAGAAAGGGGCCTTCTCAGGCCCTCATGAGATCGTCCGCGACGGACACTCCGAAGTACTCTTCGAACCAGTGCCATACTTCTTCTCTGTGGGTACCGGCAGCAAAGATCAGCCAGTCTTCGGCCAGGCACTCGTCATCCAGGCAGCCGTCGTGGTGGACCGGTACCGCAGAGAATGCCTCCCACAAGGCCTTGGCCATGGTTTTAGGATCAGAAAGGCCCCAGCGCTGTCGGGAAGGAGATAGGTCCCGCACCATGATCAGGTGCTTCACCGCATCCGCGTAGATACTGTGCGGTGCCGAGTATTCCGCCAGCTCAGAAGGAAACACTGACTGGTAGTGGTCGCCGTTATGCTCAACGGTGTAAACCTCCGGCTCATCCTCTTGGTCGTCGGCGTCCATGTTGGTAAGGCGGACCACGATGTGTCGGTTCTTTGCGAATCCTGGCACGCGCTCTCCGTTCTCGCCAAACCTTGCCTTCAAGGCCTGAATGATCGTGTCCCAGAGATCCTCCGGCATATCGGAGCTGTCACCCTCACCGGAGAGGTTCGGCTCAACAAGGACGGCCACGTCAGACCATTCGCTTGCCGGTTTTCCCGCCTGGTGCCAGGTGAACACGGTCTGGTTCTCGATGTACTGCAGGAAATCGGCCCGCTGGAAGAACTCGGGTGCATTCAGTTGAACGTGAAGGCCGAAGTGACCTACCACGCCGCGATTGAGTACGCTGTCGATCATGGTTCAGGCCTCCACTACCGGATTGGTGGAAATCTGGAAAACCTTGTGGAATTCCACGTTGCAGCCGGCCACGCGCCAGGTGTTGCCCTCATCGTCGATCTCGATTTCGTCAAGATCCTGCTCAGTAACATTCAGCTCGAGCATGCCGTGTTCTGTCTCAACGGACAGCTCTATGACTGTTTCATCTGGTGCGCCAGAGCCGCTGTGAATGGTCTCGTCGTAGTACCGGACAAAGAATCCGTTGATCTCGATCGCGTCTGCGTCCTGAAAAACGTCGAGGAATTTCTCGGCCAATGGGTTTCTCTTGGCGGTGTCGGCACGCTCAACTACATCACCGGCCTTCGCGAGAGAGTAGGCCTCGTGCTTTTCACTGGGCGTCAGCGGCACGCCGTTACGCATGACGGTAATCTCAAAGTCATCCAGACATTTGATGGCTAGCGTGGCGTGCAGGACATCCAGCGCAGCATCCGCCAGCAGATGCTCAGGGGTCGAAGCGCCAACGGATACAGGGATAACATCAGGAACATCCAGATCGGCCTCGTAATGCTCGCTGTCATCCACCAGGGAATCGATCACAACGTCCAGTTCAATCGTCTCCGTCTGCTCACTGGGGCTTTCCTGCTCAGCCAGCGCACTGTCCAGCTCGGCCAGCACTCGACGGGTAATGCCCTCAGAGCCTTCACTCTGCTTACGTAATGCTTGATGCTCTTCGATGGTGAACTTGAAGTCGCGTTCCTGCCTCAGGCGCCTCAGGCCCATGGCAACAGCATCACCTTTTGCAAGGCTCGGCAGTTCATACCGATCTGCCAATACCTTGATCGGCTCACCGCGCAGCAGGTCCCGAAGGATCTTCATGTCGCGAATGGTGCGCTCCTGGGCCGCCAGCTCATGTTTCGAGGGTGGAAGGGAGTTGCGTAGCAGCTCATACAGCTGGGATTTGCCGTAACCGGCCTCTTGAAGGTACCGGCCGGAGAGTAGAAAAGCCTCAACTTCCGAGGAGGGCGCCGAAAGGCCGTCCTCCAACGTTTGTACGCCAGTCTGAAAATCGTCGTTCTCCCATGAAACGAACTCCGTGGCCTTCAACAGCTCCATCGCTGCAGCCGCCGGCATTCTGAGAACAACCAGTTCTTTGGGGTTGGTGGTGCCTGTCATGAAATTCTCCTACCTGTGTTGATGTCCTAACCTGGAAACCATTTTACCATGGCAGGTACACCTTACAAGGTGTATTGCGGAGAGATTTTCCGGCGCCAGCCGTGGCTACGCCACTGCCTGAGTGCACACAAAAGGGCGCTTGCGCCCAGGGCTGGCGGAACGCAGGGCACAAAAAAACCCGCCAAGCGGGTTTTCTGCATGAGGTTGATTAGATCTGCATTAAATTTTCACGAGGTAAACTCCATGAAATTCTTCGCATTTATGAATTTGGTTTGCTGTGCATCATTTAGCATCATCACCGTCACATCGTTGGCGAAGGGATTCCCGAATGTCTCACAAAAAAGGGTAAGCATTTTTTCAGAAAGGCGGGCTGAAGAGCTAAGGCTCCCAGAAAAGAGCGCAGGCATTACGCCAAGACCTGAGGGCTGTGGTGCTCTTGAGAAGAAATGCTCAACCATCCCGTCAAGGGCAGCCTCCAAAATATCAGCGGATCCGTCGTCATGGACGGTTATCACCCCATTGAAAGTCTGCGGTGGAGCCGACTTTGTGTATGTTGTAACCCACCTGCTATTCCGCAAATCATGAGCTTTGAAATTACCGTGTTTCGCTCTGCTGACTAACTCGCGCATGTACATAAACTGGTCGTTTTCGCTCAACGTCGGCTTAGTAGCGCTTTCCAGCGAGTCGTCAAAAACCTCAACCGTAACCGAGTCGCTGATATCTGGCTGACTGGCTGTCAAAAGGTTTCTGATGTTATCCCCTAGTTCGGCCCAGTCCATCTCCGCTAAGTTATGAAACGGCACGCCGCCATTTCTCATCACAATCATGGAAAACTCGTCAGTATCGGTAAGGATCGAGACTGAAAAGAAGATTCGGTATGTGTCCATTAGTTAAGTTACCTTTTGTTTTCTTGCCGATCACTACGAGTACATGGGTGCTTGTTTGCCAGTTCTTTAAGCAAGTGCACCCCCAGTGGAAACTCCTCCAGCGCTTGGGCAGAAAGTGCCGGGCGCTCAAAGGTACCTACCGCCTGCCCAATCAGGTCCCGGATAGTCTGAATCCGGAACTGGGTACCAGGCTCAACACAAATGAGGGGGCCGTTAGCAGTGTATATTTTCCCGTCCCCGGCCAGAAGCATGGCAGCGAAAGCATCGTACAGACCGGCGTGCACTCCATTCAGGGCATTACGGGCCTGACGCTGCTCAACGTTCTGAACACTGGCCTGCTCCTGAATGGAGAAGTAATCCTGAACGCTGATCGCCAGAGCGGGGGAGCTGGCACCGATCAGTGCCAGCCATGTCAGGGCGAATATGAAGGGTCTGCTCATTGTTAACTCGCAAACAGTTCCGTTTGGCGGGTCCGGACAATCGTCCGGTTCCCGGCGTTTTCAATCAGGTGATCCTTGATGGAGCCCATCAGGGCCTTATGCATACTGTAGTCAACAGATTGCCCCAGCAGTTCCACTTCCTGCTCCTTGGCCATCCATGAGGTCACAAAACCCTCTTCATCCTGGGGGATCGACATCAGGTCTTTGATAAGTGCCGGGCTGGGGGCATAGATACGGCCACCATCGGCAATATAACATCCGTCTTTTACGAGGCGATCCTGTGATTTTATGATAGTCGGGCAATAGGTGGATTCCCGGGTGATGTAGTTGCCACCGCGCTCAACCGCTTTGGGGCTGGTAATGGCGTAGCTATCCGTAATGTCACGGCACTCGTGCAGACGGGCTTCCACAATTGGCCAGATCGGGGTTGTGTTTCTCTCCTGTGGTGCCGGGTGCTCATAACCCGGGAACACACTGGCTACCATGTGGTACCGGCGACGGCTCTGGATGCCACCGTAGTCCCGGGCGTCCATGACAGCCTCAGAGATGTGGTATCCCCAGCGACGAAGGGTCGTCTTCAGGATGTCCCCGGCCGCACTGGTTCCGAAGCCCGGAACGTTCTCCACGACTACCAGCATGGGCTCAAGCTCTTCGATCGCCCGAAGGGTGGGATAGATCATGTCGACGGTGGTGGAAAGATCCTCAACGCTCTTGGCTTTCGCCTTGGCGCCTTTGGCCCGGCTGTGGTCATCACACTGGATTCCAGCTGAGAAAATGGAGATCGGGTCGCCCTCATCCGCCAGCTTGCGCAGCATGCGCGGGTCCAGTTGGTAAATGTCCTCGTTCATCAGGATTCTGGGGGTGCCGTTCCTCAGGGTATTGAGGGCATTGATTTCCGAGAGGGACCGGCCGGCAGTCACATCCCGGGCTTCGTCCGGGCGATACTCGATCACGGCGTCCACCTTCATGCCAACCGACTCCATTGCGTGAATGTCGACACCACCGGTCATGGCCGCCAGCGCATTGAGCGGGTTGTGACCGGAGAGGCGGCGAATAATCGCAGCGGTCCTATTGGGGATGGGACTGATTTTGATGTCGCCGTGGCGCATTTTCACATGGAATCTCTCGCAGGCCGGCGGAAAGGTCCGCATCAACTGCTTATTGGCAAATTCCATGACAGCCTCAAATGGCTTGTTTGTCCGGGCCCGGTTGTAGCGGCGACTATAGATCTTGTGGTCCCCCTGGTCGCTTGGGCGCACGATAAAGCCACCATCAAGCGATGGGGTGGTGATAATGCGCTGTCCCTCATCAAAGCCCATCAGAGGGAGGAAGTTGGACGATACCCGTACCTTCGGGGTGCTCCGTCCTGAAACCATGTTCATCTTCAGGTTCTTGGTGACCACACTGGGAACGTGAAAGTCTGCGATTGCGTGCGTATGCATGTTCTCTCCTGCCTGTCCTAACCTAGTCTTGCCTTGAAGAGCTATCAGAAAACAACGATTACGCTGCTTTTTGATAGCTCTCCATGCCTGACCGCTTCACGCGCTTGCGGTCGTATTTGGTCTTGTCCTTGACCACGCGCATCCGATACTTCGGGCTGCGCAGATCCCGCTTTACAGCGGATTCTTGGGTGGCGGTTTTTTGCTTGGCCATGACGTCCTCCTTTGGGTTGTGGCTTCAGCGATTCATGTGATTATTCTACCAGAATGCGTACACCATGCAAGGAGTATAAATAGGGAATTTCACGGCGGCAGCCGTGGCGTAGCCAACCGGCCTTTGTGCACACGAAAAGGGGCGAAGCCCCAGGCTGGCGGAACGCCAGGCATGGGGAGGACCGGGTTATGCGGCCCTTGAGATGGTTTTGAGAGGAAATTCGACCGGATGGTCCCGCATATCCCGAATAACCAGATTGGTGATCTCCGGAAACGGCGGGGTGTTCTCGTCTGCCTCAATGACAGCGGTACGGCGTTCGGCATCCTCCATAGGCTGGGGGATCTTGAACGCCACTGCTTGGTCATACTGCAGAGAAACAACTTCGTCACGGCTGAACTGGATGATGGCCGTCTCTCCGAAGAACGCCAGCTCCTGCATGTTTCGATCGGCCTGGCCGTTGATCAGCCAGCTAAAACGCTGGCGCTCGTTCACGCGCTGCAAGACGCTTCGAATCCCAAGCAGGCAGCCGTTGCGGCGGTAGCACGGGACGATGATGGTCTTGCCGGTGGCCGATTTGAACTGGAATGCGTTTTCGTACGAGCCGGTGCAGCTGACCAGTTGCTGGCGCCGGCCGATCTTGGTTAGAAGCAGATTGGCTGCTTCCATCACTCGCGCTGACTCGAGTCCGAGCTTTTGTCCTGACATGAGAATCTCCTGCTGTATATGACCTAACCTGTAAGCCATTTTACCAGCAAAAAAACACCATGCAAGGTGTATTATCGGAAAGTAATCGCGGCGCAGCCGTGGCGTAGCCAACCGGCCTTAGTGCACACAAAAGGGCCAAAGGCCCAGGAGGCGGGAACCTCACGGTTCCCGGTGTGAATCTACTGGCGGTCGAGCCAGTTCCAGACGGTAAGGGTGGCGCTGGCATCGTGGATCGCCCGGTGAGCCGCATCCTGGCCCCAATCGTGATCCGCGTCATAGGCCGCCTGAACAAGCTTGTGCCGGCGCCAGGGCTCACCTGTGATTGTTTCCTGATGATAGGAGTAGGCTTCCATGCAGCATCGGATTTCCTTGGCACCACCAAGGTAGCCTTTCAGAAGCTCAGAATCGAAATCGGCGTTGTAGATGACCACGGTGCGGCCGTCCACTGAATCGTGGATCTGCTGGGCTAGATCCGTCAGAGTCGGAGCGTTGGCAACATCCTCTGGCGAAATGTTGTGAATTCGCTGGGCCGCTGGCCACTCGGTGTGCCGGGTCGGTCGAACCAGGCTGTTCAGCAACACATCCCCGTTTTCATCGAGAATGGCGATCTCAAGGATCTCGTCCCGCTCTGTATCAAGGCCGGTTGTCTCTGTGTCGATGACGGCAAGACTCATGGGGTGTCCTCCAGAAATCCCGGAGCATTCTTCAGGATTCCCCGGATTTGATTCTTCTGGCGGGGCGTCAGTTTCTTGTTACCACTACGCTCCTGAACCTGCAGAAGGTTGGTGATGAAGTTTCGATCGCTCCCGCTGAGGCTGTCCATGGCCTCAGTATTGGCGACAAGCTCACGAATGAGCACGTTGAGTGATTTGGCTGATTCCATCGTTGTCCCCGGGATCAAGAAAGAAACTGGCGACGATAGGCTGCGCCTTTTCGGAACGCTTCCTGCCAGGTTGCACCGTTAAAGTGCTGGCTTGGGAAGCCCGGACGGGAAGCGCTGGTCACGTAGCAGATCGCGCCGGAGCCGTCCCGATACTCGGAAGCAGAGACAGAAATGCCCTCAATCCGGTTTACTGCGGAGCCAGTTGTGAGGCGAGTAACAGGGTTGTTGTATCGGTCGCGTTCATCGGTCACCCGGTAAGCCGGCAACTCCTCATCGGAGTCCAGAAACCGGCCTATGGCGTCGTTTACAGATGTAGCTGCATTGGAAATCATGATCTCTTTCTCCTGCGTAGTCCTAACCTGTGTATAGTTTAGCAAAACACAGACACCTTTCAAGGTGTACAGCGTGGAATTTTCACGGCGCCAGCCGTGGCGTAGCCAACCGGCCTCAGTGCACAGAAAAGGGCGCTCGCGCCCCTGGCTGGCGGAACGCCAGACACAAAAAAGCTCGCAAGATGCGAGCCAGATAACGGGATTGTAAGGTTAAGCCGGGCAGATCAGATCCGGGCCATAGGCCCAGGCACTGTCGAGCTTCCAGATTGGCTGTTCGGGATGATCGCGGTCCCAAAAATGACCGCGCAAAAATGGTTGGTAAGTGATGTGCTTTGCTTTCTCCGTGTTCACGTCCGATGGCAGCTCGGAAGCCAGATCTTCAACGAGGCAGATGCAGTGGGCGTGCACGTTTCGGACGCCTTTGCGAATCACCGTTTGCCGGCCGGCTTCCGAAACCTTCATTTCCACGGATCGCACCTGAACAGCGGGACTGTAACCCAGCACTTTGCCTTTATGCTCCCCCTCCATGGCAACCACGGAGAAGCGTCGCTGGCGGTTCAGGTTCTTGTACAATTTCACTTTCATGCCCTTGTGAGGGCGGGGACGTCCTTGGAAAGACTCCCACGCCGGAATTGTCTCGTTCATGCTCGACTCTCCGAGACCTGCGCCCGGTGTGCTTCTGCGAGGAGAGACTGAAGCGCTTTCCGGATCTCGCCGGGTTTCATGGGGAGCGGTTCGCCGGCCTGCTCAATGCCGATCGTATCGGCAGTGACGCCTTCCCAGCCCTCAGGATCATAAGGACCCCAAACGCAGTGCTGTAAATCAGGCAGCCGGTCATCTGGCCAAACGGACATCAGCGGAGCATCGCAGAACGGCTGACCGGAAAAACTGCCGTCTGGAGCGTGAACTCCGTTAATCTGGCCGCCGCAAAATTCGGCGACCACTTTGCCGATTTGGTGGATGAATTCGATGTGACGCTCTTCATCGGGAAATTGGCCAAGCAATTCCGGCTTCACCAGGAGCCCGGTGACAATCTCAGCAAGCTCATTCGGAAGGATCTGTCGAGACATCAGGCGTCCCTCCGGAGTACGGCAGCACTGCCGGCAATGGATTCGATGAAGTCAGAAGGGGGCATCATTCCATATCGGGCGACAGCCTTGGCCAACAACAGGTCATATCCGTTCTTGATCAGGCGTTTGACCGCCAGCTCTTCAAGTTCGGCAGGCGAGTCAATGACATCCATGGCGTATTCATCCACTTCGGCCATAGTCTCACCGGTCAAAGCGCCGTTTCCGATTTCGCGCTCGATTGCTGACCGAAGGTTGCTCGCCATATTTTCCACGCTTTCACCGTTGATTTCGTAATCAACTCGCAAATCCAGATATACCGTGGAGATCTTTGGAGCACCAGGCTTTAAGCCTGAATCACCGGTATCCGTCGTTGAATCCATTTCCATAGCCTCTTCCCACTGCTCAACAAATTGCTCCAGATAGAGACGCTGGATGCCGTTAACCTCATCATGAACAATCAATTCATCAGCGGATAAATGGGGAAGCCCTTCGCGCATGACAAAGGCCTTGAGGTCATCGGTCATGGCGTCGATTGGATCGGCTGAATTCATGAGCTCGGCAAGGGGAACGTGAATCCAGTTGAGGCCCAGCATTCCCGAGAAAATGGGGTTGTTCATAACCTCGTTCAGTTCATCGCTGGCAACCCGGCGAGCTGATCGAATATCACCCCAAAAATAGGAGTCACTGGAACCGCCGTTCCAGAACCTGTGTGTCGGAGGAACATCGTTGCTGTTTTTCAGAACCCAGGGTCGAGGGCGGTTCTGCAATGCGTACTCCCAATAACCAAGGCGGGTTTCACCGCTTCTCACTTCGGCTTTCCAGTCACGAACGGGAACCAGAGAGTCCTCATCCCAAATGGAACCACCGCAACGCTTCATTAGTGCCTCTACATCCGCGGTGCGCACGCTGATGGTAGACAACCCATGAGCCCTCGAGTTCTGATCCATCTCGCTGGCTACGTGCTCCCAATAACCAAGTCGGGTGCCGTCATTCAGCACAATGCTGGCCCAATCATCGACCGGGTAATCCCCGTTTTCTTCCCAAATGCTGCCGCCAAACTCATTGATCAGGGCTTGAACGTCGCGGGTGCGTAACTGCATGTCTTTCTCCTGCTTTCTGATTTGTCCTAACCTGAAAGCCATTTTACCATGCAACATACACCACGCAAGGTGTATTTAATCGGGTTTTCGCGGCGCAGCCGTGGCGTAGCCCACCGGCCTCAGTGCACAGAAAAGGGCGCCCCGCGCCCCGGCTGGCGGAACGCCAGGCACAAAAAAGCCCGGAATGAACCGGGCCCAGAAAGAGTAGGAATATTGTCTTCAGGCTCGACCAGCAGCCCGCTCAGCCCGTAGCATCCGCAGGGAACCAGTTACCCGCTCAACCACATATTCCCAGTAACCCAACAGAGTTTCGCCACTCTCGACGTCCTCGATCCAGTCACTGGGTGGAATGCCTGGGTAAACCTCCCAGCTTGACCCGCCATTGTCCTTAATCACATTGAGAACATGAGAGGTATGCAGTTTCTCTTCTTTCACTTCCGGGTACTGCTCGACGGTAGCCAGCTCCCAGTAACCAAGCCGGGTTTCCTCGTTACAAACAAGCTGCTTCCAGAAATCCCTGGGCAGATCCGGGTGCTCAGCCTGACGATCACCACCAAACTCATTGATGACCTGTTGAACCAGATCCGTGCTCGAAATATCACTCATAGAGCCTCCTGTAAGGTGCTCGAAGAAATGTCCTAACCTGGGACTATTCTACCATGAGTGATGCACCGTGCAAGGTGTATTGTTGAGCGTGAAGCATTAAAAAACCCGCTCGAAGCGGGTCTGGGTGTAGGCGACCGGGCGGCGTGGTTAGGTTAGGCCTCAGGCAGGAGAGGTGCCGCCCGGTCTTGATCGTGGCTCAGGTATTCCTGAGCTCTTGGAACTGATTGTAATGAAAAAAAGACACCATGCAAGGTGCTTATCAGGAATTTTTTGCAAATTCCGGAGTTTTTTCAAGAATGGTGGAGACGGCACCCCGGGCATTCCAGTTCTCAAGCCGGTAAGTACGCACGGCCTTATGAATAAAACGGTCCAGGTAGACTCTGACAATGGAGCCTTTTTCACGGTCCACCCCCAGCACTTTAGCAACCACCGGCGTACGATCCCCGAACCGAACCGTTGCAACGGTCTCATCGAAAGATAGGTCGACTGATACGGACAATGAATGTGCAGCCATGCTTATACCTCTGAAACGTCAAGGATCGACTTGCTGGAGTGCAGCTTCAGGAAGGCCAGCAACATATCGGTAGCCTCTGGCGCAAACCGCATATCCAAGTGGTTCTTGAAGACGACAAACTCAACGGGCCCGCCTTCGCAAATCTTCGTCCGGGAAGCGAGCCTTGCCCCTTCCAAGGCCTTAGCGCAGGCAGCAAACGCAGCGGTAATGCCTACGTCGCCCATTTCCTGTTCCAGCACCCGGAATTCCTGGGCCAGGTCCTGCATGGCTCTGGGGTCATCCGAGGCATAGTGATCGCCAAAGTAGAAAGAACCGAAGTTATACGGGCAGATTAACCGGGTACCCTGGGTGCGCACAGCCGGCCGGAAATTTGAGTACTCGTAGCGGACAAGGTGCAAAGAGGTGGCCAGCTGGTCAGCGCACTTTTGCAGTCCCCGGTCTTCGAGCGTCACCGCCTGGAGCCTTGCATGCTTGGCGCACTCCTCGAAAGGAAAGGCGGCAAGAAGAGCATCGGCGCAGCTAGAGAAGTCGTTCTCATCGATCTGGCTTTTGTACAGAACATCGCGGGCTTCGCGAGTGCTCATCTGGAAGTCCGTGCGCAAGTCGACTCGAGCGTGGGTGCCTTCCGAGTATTGACGGGTAAGTTTTGATTCCCATTCCTTCAAGAAGGCACTGATCACCAGAGAGCCTACAGTGGTCGGGTCGGGTGTTGATATCCCGACGCCCAGTTGTGACAGTTGGCGATTCGCCTCAACGGCGTTTTGAAGTGCCTTGTAGGCGTCCGTGAGCCTCCACTTGAGATCAGCCTTAAGGGCTTCTCCGTTGAGCTTACTGAGATCCATTTCCGTGTTTGTCATGATACCCCCTTAAGCCGCCAGCTCTGGCAGTTCAACATCACCGTGCAGGGCAATGAAGCTCAGCAGTGCATCGGCATGGTCACGGGCAAGGACAAACTTGGTCTTGTCCTTGTATACAGTGGCCGTGAGAATGCCGGGAATACCCATTTTGGTACGGCTCGGAATGTCTCGAATCATGCCGTAGGCATTCAGCTCGCGGGTAATCCGCGAAACCGCATCACAGAGTCCGTCAACGCCGGTTTCGTGCTCTGCCACGCCGAGGGCACTCAGGGCTTCTTCCATGTCGCGAATCAGGTAATACCGATCCATTCCCTCGTGCGATCCGCCGCCATACTTGCTGAACTCGAGGCCGGCAGTTTTCATCACTGGGTTGCTGCCCCGTGGCATCAGATTGAGAAAGCTTGTCAGGTCCCGGGCCGCAGACTTCATGCCCAGATCAACCAGAGAGCCCGCCTGGTCCTTAATGGCCTTCGCGATCATATCGAAGTCCACCGGTTTCATGATCGCATCGAAAAGCTCCATGTGCTCCTCGATGAAGCCTTGCCTTTCCAAGTTAACCCACGGCATCCGGTGAGGATCGTCAATGCTATCTGGATAGCCGGAACCATCGTCAGGGTCGGGAAGGCGGATCTCAGCGTCCAGGCCGCCATTGTTTTCACTGGAAGCCCGGGCAATCAATTCACGCTTCCAGGTGGACAGAAGACGTTCAGCAGCTTCGATGCTATATGGAATCCGAACCTCAATGCCATGGAATGATTCAAGCTGGTGACCCTTGGTCGAGAATTCGAGGAATTTGTTCATGCCGTTCTCAAAGAACGAGCGACAGTGCTTCTTCAGTTCCGGGCCGGTGAATTCAACAATGGGTTTTCCAAAAATGGCGATTTTCAACATGGTTTTTCTCCTGCGTTTTTTCCTAACCTGAAACCCATTGTATCAGAATATATACACCGTGCAAGGTGTATTTAAGGGCGAAAGAAAAGGCCATTTTCAGAAAGCGGCCCTGCAATCGTGGGGGTGGAATCGCCGATTAGGCAGCGCAAAGAGTCTCGTAGGTCTCCCGGGAGCTCATCTCCAGAACCTCATGGCAGAAGGCCTCAAGAACCGCGTCCATGTGCTGGAATACATCGGACTCGGTGGCCCCGTCGCCCCAATCAAGGCCGCTGTCGGCCGCTGCCTGCTTCCATTCGACCACTTGGGCCATGTACTCATCAATACTGCCCCGCAGGTGCGCAAACTCGACCTGAACCGTGGCCTCCTGATCCGGACGGGTGGTCCGGGCGATGGCCTGGGCTTCCGCGTCCGCCGTCCAGTCCCGGTTGTAGAAAATGATGTGGCTGGCCTGAGGCAGGTTCAGCCCGCGCTGGCTCACCCCCAGAGAGGCGAGGAGCACCGGCGCCGGGCCGAACCGGAACCGGTTATCAAGGCGCTCTGTCCGGGCCTTGATGGAGCCCTTGCCGGTGAAGATAACCCCTTCAATGCCCCGGTCAGCCAAGGCCTTCTGCAGGCGCTCCAGGGTCTCCGGAGAGCTCGCGTAAACGATCGTCTTTTTGCCCTGGGCGCTCAGCTGCTCGAGGCGGTCAATGGTCCAGCGCTGTTTGCTGGTTAACGGCGTGTAGCACTTACCAACACCTGCATCGTGCGCATGGGGCGCGTTGGCTGCCTGAATAACCGCGTTAATCCGGGCCAGCACCGCCACCAGGTTAGAGCCTTTGCCCTCCATGTTCCGTTCTTTCTTGTGGGTCTCGAACCAGCGGGCGAAATCCACGGCCGGGGTCAGGTAATGGCGCAGGTGTTCTTTATCCCAGTTCAGGGTAACCGTGCCTTTTTCCGGGTCCGGGCACCCGGCGAAGGGCTCAACCTCGGGCTCATTGCGCAACCGACGTTGAATGAACGGTGCTACCCATCCCCGGAACTGAACCACGTTGTTGATTTTCGGGATCTCACGCTTGGCCCCGCCGCGCAGGTCATCTTTGAACTCGTTGGTGGCCCACTCGAGGGACACATGGCGCTCCCGGAAGACATCGATACCACGACTAGCGGCCTGGGCGCTCGTTAACAGGCGCGGCTCCATGAATACGCCGGAGCGGATACCGTAGGGCTGGTGTGCTCGGGAACCGCCGGCAGAGGCCGCCGCAAGCGGAAGGATGTCGCGGGGATAGTTACCACAAGGGGTGCCATCAAGGATGTACAGCTTACGAGCTGCAAGTTGCAGCAGGGCCCGGCTTTGCTGGCTGCCAGGGTTGGACAGAATCCCGCCTTCGTCGGCGATCACCACGCGGGCCCGGCGGCGCAGGTGGTACGCGATCGTCTGACGCTTGCCCTTAACAACGGCTTTCAGACGGTTGTAACTGATGATGTTGATTGCCCGGAGTTCCTGAGTGTCCGCCAGGCAATCGATGGTTTTCCACTGGTCAGAGGGTAGGCCGATCTTCTGAATCTCCCGGACCATCTCGGGAACCAGACCGGACTCAACACAAATCAGGCCCCGACCAGACATCAAGGCGAGTGCCAGTGACAGCCGGGCCTTCCCGGTACCTTGTTCCCACGCCGAAATGCAGCCGTAAGGGGTAATCAGCAGTTCGATAAGTCCTTCAAGCTGGTAGGGCCAGAGCCAATCTATGCCAGCCGCAAGGATCTGTTCCCGGTACTGGTGCGCCAGATTCGGGAAGGCCACACACAGGCCCTCATGGACCACTTGCCACTCAGTGGAAGAGCGCTCGTCCTCACCCCCAGCGAAATTGAACAGCCGCTGCAGCTGATCTCTGCGGTATTGAACGCGGAAACCATCCTTCTCAAGCAGGTAATCGCCGCCCATGGGCTCGGCCTGTACCTTTTCGCCCTTGCGGATGGCCGGAGACTTCACGTTACCCTGTTCAAGCAACATACCACGCTTGGCGGTCAGCTCCAGCTTGCCAACAGTCGAGGCTTTGATGGTGTGACGGAACGGAGTAGACGCCCGTACATGCTTGCGCTTCAACTTCTCCCAGTACCCGGACAAAGTGGGGGAGACCTGGGGCATTCCGCCAGCCTTGCGGATCTCATCAAGCAAACCATTGAAGCCTTCCTGTGGGTCGTCCTGCAGCAGGTAGGCGTCAAGCATCAGCTGGCCATCGCCTTTGAATTGGATGCTATCCGGGTACCGGTGCTTCAGGCTGCCACGGCGCTGTCCCTCAACCGGCTCTACTGGCTCACGCAATAGGGCATTGAGTACCTTTGCCTCAGTCAGCCCGCAAGCGAACTTCAATTTGATAGACCGGCGATGGTGATGCAGCTCTACGCGGGTATCGTGGGTAACCGGTGTATGGATGGTTGGCTCTGAGACATCGACACCGCCCACGGTAAGCCGGGGACGATCGTACCCGTACGTGGTTTCGGTACCGGTAAACAGCGAGGGCCAGTCCCGCTCTGTCGTAACGTCCAGAGACTGAGGCTCGGAGGCCGGTTTGTTGGGACCAAACACATAGATTGCAGTGCGCACGTTGGCGCCTTCGGCTTTGAAGGTTTCAATCGGTAGATTCAGCTCGGCCCAGAGGCGACGACGGGAAAAGCATTCCTCACGGGCAGAGGTCGGCAGCAACGCTACAACATAACGGGAAGCGGCCAGGGCCTGATCAACAGCATACAGATGACTAATTGCCGAGGTATTCGGGCCGAACATGCCAAAGGTAGTGCATGGGTACGGTTGCATCTGGGGGTGCTCAAGATGCAGACCAAAAGGCGGGTTGATAATGGCGGCATCGAAGTTTTTGGCTTTGACCTCTTCCATGCCGGCGCACTCCAGCTCGAACTCAAACCCAGCAGAAGAGGCGTCTTCTGAAAGGGCGTCAACGCAGCGCTGGTCAATATCGATGCCATAGAGTGCGTGACGGTCGGGGTCTGCATACTGCAGTAGGCGACCGGAGCCCACGGAGGTATCAAGCACAGCAGTCTTACGCTCAACGGCAGCCTGAACCCCCTCAAATACGGGAGCGAGAAGCCCCCACATCCGGGCAGCAACCCAATCAGGTGTGTAAAACTGACCCTCTGCCTCATCGCGGCGCCGATGAAGGTCTGCCAGGCTGTCAGCCTTGCGTACGATCGTGCCTTTGGCGGTAACCTCAAGCGCCTTGTTGCGCCAGCTCTGAATTGTGCCTGCCATTGATAAACCCTCTGATAGCTTGTCCTAACCTGAGAGTTATATTATCAAATAAAGCAGACACTTTGCAAGGTGTATAAATCCCGTGCAGCCCGGCCGGAGCCACATTCTGCAAGGTGTATTTGCCGTGAATTTCGCAGGCCTATCTGATGATCTTCGACCAGCCCTTAGGGTATTGCTTCAGTCGATAGTCTTTCCGGTAGGTCTGGTGCTCCATGGCTTCGGCAATGCCATCCAGAACGTCATCCAGCGATTCTCTGACCTGCTCGGCTGAGAGTTGAAAGAGGATCCAGCCGCGCCGGCAGAACATGAACTGCTTTTCCCGGGTCTTCTTGAAGCTCTCTACAAACTTGGCGTGAAATTGCCAACCGTCGAGCTCACAGCCGATGCGCCAGGAGGGCAAGGCTGCATCAAGGCGGTAGCCATTATCTGAGAACGGTTTCAGCTCCCAGACCACCTCGCCACCGCTGTAATACCGACCCCATCGCCGCACCATGGCCTGGTAGAGGATATCGGCCGGATTCTCCGGTGGCACCGGGCTAAAGGGCAGACCTAGCAGTTCCGCTTCGTTGGCCGGGCGTTTTTGTTTCTTGGCCCGCTTGAGCGGAGAGCTGGCGGACTCTTCCTTGATTTCTTTGAGCTCGCGTTCGATTCGCTCAGCAATTTTCGGGTTGATCTGATTGCCGGACTGGCGATCAGTTAATTCGTTCATAGATCGGATGCGGTAGCCCACGCAGTGCCCCCAGGGTAATCGTTAATTTGTCCTAACCGGCTACCACTTTACCACGCAGTAGGCACCAATCAAGGTGTATTCTGGAGGAGGAGGCCTCACGGCGCAGCCGTGGCGTAGCCAACCGGCTTCAGTGCACACAAAAAGGGCCGCAGGCCGCTGGATGCTGGCGGACTGGCGGGTATAAAAAAGCCCGCACAAATCTGTGCGGGCTGAAAGTGCCTATTCCGCGATACCGAGAACGTCGATATTGCTCCTCAAGCGTACCCGATTCGCTTCTGATTATCGAAGATCAGGGAGTCTGCCAGTTCGTAGAACCGATCCATAAAGGCGCTGTATGCCTCCTGCGGATTCATGGCCGTGATCTTGAAGGGCAGGGGCTTCACGTCACCGAGCAAAGGCCAGTAGTCATCACCCCACGGTGTCAGGTCGCGTCTCTCGGTCGCCAGCGCCTTCAGATCGGCTTCTTTGATGGAAGCGTCCATCGGGTAGGTCAGTCCGAAACGCTTGAATATGGCGGCCTCAACCCGCTTCTCGATGGCCTTAAATTCGGGAAGCATCGCCTTGAGCGGAGTCTGTAAATCTGGGCAGATCGCCTCGCTCGAATCATGCAGAAGCGCCGCCATCTGATGCTCGCGAGGAACCAAGTGGCTGACCAGTTCGCTGTGCTGTGCCACGGAGTAAAACTGGCTGCACTGGCCGCCAAAGCGGCAGGTGTTGGATAGACCACGCGCTATGTCCTCGATGACAAAAGATTCTGGCTGCGGATTGGCCAGATCGACATAGCCTGAATGTGTCGAAATTTCTGTACGTTGTGCGGAATATCCCATGATGCCTGCCTCTGAATGCTGATATGTCCTAACCTGCAACCATTTTACCAGCATTCGCACACCATGCAAGGTGTATATCCAGTATTTCCGCCGCTTGCGGTGGCTACGCCACAGCGTCAGTGCACAAAGAAGGCGCCTCGCGCCCGAGGCTGGCGGAACGCCAGGCACAAAAAAGCCTGCTCGAGGCAGGCTATAAGTTGAAATTATCCGCTGTTTGCTACGCGGATTCGCTGCAGTACTCCAGTGTGCCGACCTCGAAGTGCAAAGGCTGGCAAGCGAAACGGTCGACATGAACGAACCTGGTGGTAAGCCCGTGCTCCTGAACTGCGCTTGAAATGACGTGTTTCAGGTCCTCATACGCAATATCAGAAAGTTCCTCAGAAACCGACAATGCAACCTTGATACCCGGTTCTATAGAGACATCGCTGTATAAATCCTTTTGCGCGTTTCCATTCATAGACCAACCGCCACGGATCGGGTAGACCGTAGCACCGCCGTATCTGGAAGAAAATTTAAGCAAGAGGGAACGGCCAAAGGCTTCAAATTCTGGTTCGGTACCATCACAACAAATGAAGCATTCGAACCGGACACGACTCATCGAGAGTTCCTCTTTTCTCGAAAGTCACTAAGCCAGTCAAAGACGTCCAACAGTGCACGCCAGCCTACGGTGATGAAAAAGCCCCAAAAAAATATAGCCATACTGGCTGCGACTGGCTTCGCCCACTCAACGTCATTGAGGGCCAGAACTCCAGAGACGATCGCAATAACCAGTAGAGCCAGAAGACCGGAAAAGAAAATTTTCTTGCTCATGAGGATGCGACGCTCTCCGCGGTTGGGCACTCGAATTCGATGATGGGTAGGGCGCCTTCTTCCGGATAATCCGTCAGTGAGGCATTAAGCCCATAATACCGCTCTCCGTCGTCGTCCTGGGTTTCCCCGACCCACAATGTGCATTCGCCGAAATCTTCCTCTTCCATGCTATCGCCTGTCATGGCCACAAGCCGGCCCATCGCTTCCAGATCCAGAGTCATGCGGCTGGGGACCAGGCTAAAGCCTTCTGGAGTTAGTACCGGCTCGAAGGTCGGCCTGAACTCGGCCTCCTGAAGAACTTCACTGCTGGCAGTATTAGCGAGACGGGCAAGCGATCGGGCCAGCTCCTTCGGGGTGTAATTTTCGAGATCCCCCATTATTGAAGCCATCTTGTTAATGAAGTAATCCACATCAACGCCATATCGATTTTCCATAGCTCAAGCCGCTTCCGTTTCAGATTGGTTTACGTTCGGACAGTCGTCTTCGTGTCCGCACTCGGCACACATGTCGCACTCATCGCAGAGGGGAAAGTCACCATCCATCGTGGCCAGGCCGCAGCCGTCGCAATGCTCGTCGCACTCCACGGACCATCCCATTTCACGATAGATGGCCCGGTCAGTGACGACATGCGCATCTTTGCGTCCGTCCTTACCGAACATATCGTCGTGCTCTGGCCGGCGAACAACCCGAAGATAGATGTACTCCGAATCGCAGTCCTCATGCACATCACCGTATTTCCAGATCAGTTGCTTGGCCTGCTGGAGGTTCTGTGCAAAGCAGATACTGCGGAACTCATGGTCCAGCCCCTGGAGGCTGGATCCGCCGAAATAGCACTTCATGACCAGGCCTCTTCGGTGCCGGCATCAAGCTCCGGAAAGCCGCAACTTACCGGGGTCGCAATTTTGTCCTCTGGATTTTTAAGGGCCCGGTCGATCAGCATCAGCTGAACTCGCTCCAGAGTCTGAAGCTGGTGCTTCCAGTAACCATCCTCATCGCCGGTGGCCATGACCTGAGAGATTGCCTCGCGAAAATCCCCCATGTGAGTCCGCAGGTCGTCTGGCAGCACTTCCCATCCCGGCTCAATGCCCGTCTTGGTGAGGTATTCCCGCACAAGAGAGGTAATAGGCCGGTGAGATTCTTCTTCGGGCACCCCCAGCATTTCAGTAATTTCAGAGATGTCCTCGATGGCGCTGTTGGCGACTGCACGCCAATCAATCGCTCGATCGGTATCGGATTTCTCGGTATCGGGGTTCTGAATCCATGTCACGCGGCCCAACTCATGTACCGCGGCCTGTTTTCCGGATTCAGTTCGCACCAGGACACCGCAGACCTCACCCAACTGTTGCGCCTTTCTTAAGCCAATGCTGGGAGTGACGTGATAATCAGAGTCATGGCCAACCTTGCGCCATTCACGGCAAGTCAAAGTGATGTTGGGGCTTTCAGGGTCAAAGTCGCCAGTCTCCCGATTTCTCCATTGGCCGATAAAGCGTTCATGGCCGACAGCGATAATCTTGATCTGATCAGGGCCATAGCCCTCATCACCTTCAAGAATGTCGCCAGGGCCCCAGCCGTTGATCTTTAGAGTATCGGCTTCTGTTTTTCCGAGTTTCATCTGTCCGCTCCCCTGTAAGGTGTCCTAACCTACAAGCTATTATACGGGTATAAATACACCTTGCAAGGTGTTAGGCGCACTTCGACTGGCCGCAGCATAAACAGGTGTCGCAGCCATCCATCTTGATTACCGCCTTTGTGTTGCATTTGCTGCACATAGAGGCATTGGCCGGGTAATCACCGGATCCACTTTCCTGCTTGCCCTGGCTCTCAAAGGCAATGCGTTTTTCTTCGAGGATCTTCTTGGTGTGCTCACTCATCTCCTCATCTTCAATGAGGCCGATCGCCTTCATGTGTTTTTCGATGACGGCGCCAAGGTCCGCAACCAGGGAAGGCATGAATACACCGCCTTTCTTGAAGTAACCGCCATTGGGGTCGTACACAGACCGCAGCTCTTCGACCAGGAAGGTCACGTCACCGCCTTTACGGAAACAGGCACTGATGACCCGGGTGAGGGCGATGATCCACTGGAAGTGCTCCATGTTCTTGCTGTTGATAAAGATCTCGTACGGGCGACGCTGCTCGTGCTCGGTGTCTTCGTTCAGCAGGATGTCATTGATGGTGATGTACATGGCATGCTCAGCCACCGGCGGCTTGAGCTTGTAGGTCGTGCCCATGAGCACTTCCGGTCGCCCAATGGTCTCGTTCATCTGTACGACGTTTGACTCAGGGGCCTGTTCATGGGGAGCGGGAGCTTCCTCTTTGCCGGCAACCCGGAATCCAACAATCTTGGTCTCGATCTTCTTTGCTGCTTCAGTCATCTCGTAATCTCCGAATCTGGGGGTGAGGACATCACCCCCAGTCATGTTATTTGGTCGGTTCAGAACTTTGCGTAAGTGCCTTCTTTGAGCGCATCGAATAGGTTTGCGGCCGTGTGGATCTCGCCGTCGTACTCAACCTGCTCATTGCCCTTGAGCTTCACTTTGCTACCGTCATCGAGCGTGAACTCGTAGATGGTGTTCTCAAGGTCTTTCTCTGTAACCAGAACGCCCTGGAAGGCTTCAGGATTGAAGCGGAAGGTTGTGCATCCCTTCAGTCCCTGCTCATACGCGAACATGTAGATGCCTTTGAAATCCTGATAGGGGAAGTCAGTCGGCACATTCGCTGTCTTCGAGATGGAGCTGTCTACCCACTTCTGAGCGGCAGCCTGAACCATGACGTGCTGGTCCGGAGTTACCTGATCTGCGGAGGTGAAGTGGTCCGGAAGCATGGTTGCCGGGTCTTCACTGAACGGCATTGCATCAGGATTAACCAGGTGACGGTACTGCAGCAGCTCATAGGCAAATACATCGACCTTTTCCTTGGTCTTCCGGCCTTCACGGATGATGTTCCTTGCGTAGTGATGCGAAAAGCTCGGCTCAATGCCATTGCTCGCGTTGTTGGCCAGTGACAGACTGATAGTGCCAGTAGGAGCGATCGAGCTGTGGTGAGTGAAACGAGCGCCAGTTTCGGCGATCTCAGCGACCAGTTCCGGATCCACTTTGGCGATTTGCTGCATGTAGCGGCTATACCTGGCGTGCAGAATGCGGCCCGGAACCTTGTCGCCAACTTTGTAGCCGTCATCTTTCATTTCAGGGCGCTTGCGAAGCATTGCACCGGTGACGGTGAATTCCTGGGCAAGAATCGGGGCCGGGCCCTTTTCCTTGGCCAGCGCCAAGCCTTCTTTCCAACCCACTACAGCAAGCTTTTTGGTGACTTCTTCAGTAAAGGCCACGCTCTCGTCAGAGCCATACTTGATACCGAGCATGGCCAGTGCAGAGCCCAAACCAAGGATACCCATGCCGTGGCGACGCTTGGCGAAGATCTCGTTGCGCTGTTCTTCAAGCGCCAGACCGTTGATCTCAACAACGTTATCGAGCATGCGAGTGAAGATGCCAACCACCTTGGCGAACTTCTCGTAATTGAAGTAGGCCTCAGGAGTAAACGCCTTCTCAACGAACATGGTCAGGTTGACGCTTCCAAGCAGGCAGGAGCCATATGGCGGCAGCGGCTGCTCGCCGCACGGGTTGGTAGCGCGAATGTCTTCGCAGAACCAGTTGTTGTTCATCTGGTTGACCTTATCGATCAGGATGAAACCCGGCTCAGCGTAATCGTAAGTGCTGGTCATGATGGTGTCCCAGATTTCCTGGGCCGGAACTGTGCGGTAAATCTTGCAGGCCACCAGACCCTCATCATTAACCACGTAGTTGTCGTGAATGGGAAACTCGCGCCAGAGGTACTGGGTTTCGTCTGAAAGATCGAGGTTTTCTTTCTCAACTTCCTTCTGAGTGACGGGGAAGGAGAGAGGCCAGGGCTTGCCGCCTTTCACGGCTTCAACGAACTCCTCGGTAATCAGCAGAGACAGATTGAACTGGCGAAGAAAGCCGTCCTCACGCTTTGCACGGATGAAATCCATTACGTCCGGATGGTTGATGTCAAAGGTTGCCATCTGAGCGCCACGACGTCCGCCAGCGCTGGATACGGTGAAGCACATGCGGTCGAAGATATCCATGAATGACAGCGGGCCGCTGGTATTGGCACCGGCGCCCGCCACGTAAGCACCTTTCGGACGAAGGGTGGAGAACTCATAACCAATGCCGCAGCCGGCTTTCAGGGTTAGCCCAGCCTCATGAACCTTGTTCAGGATATCGTCCATGGAATCCTGGATGGTTCCGGAAACGGTACAGTTGATGGTGGAAGTGGCGGGCTTGTGAGCCTCGGCGCCGGCGTTAGACATGATCCGGCCAGCCGGGATAGCGCCATTGCGAAGTGCCCAGAGGAAATCTTTTTTGGCCTTGGTCTGCTTGGCCTTGGGCTCAACGCCTGCGATCGCGGTAGCAACACGCTCATAGGTGGCGCTGATGTCTTTATCTACAGCCTCACCATCTTTAGTCTTCAGTTGATACTTTGAAGCCCAAATATCCAGAGATGCGTCCTGGAAGGGTGTGCCGATGTCTGCCTTAGCGTTCATTATGATCTCCAATATTTACACAGAGAAAGTCTTGGTAGTTGGTTAAAATTAATACTACCAAGCCTGCCCATTTATGTAAAACAAGTTTTATGTTTTAGAGTGTAACAGTGATGAAGTTGCGATCGCAGGCACAAAAAAAGGGCGTCTAGCGCCCTTAGGTGAGGATCCGGAGCTGGCCCGGAGGTAAGCTCTATTCGCGATGCACAATGCGGTGAAGGAAGTTCTTCAGGCTGGATGGAACCGTGTCTGGGAGGCTTTCAAGGACCTCTGGCGTGCCCTCCAGATCCCGAATAAGGCAAAACAGAATAAACAGATCACCCCCGCGGGCTCTGATTGTCTCCTCATCAGATTTGTCGTCCTCGGCCATTTCCTGAAAAAACAGGGAAAGGAAATCCTCGCGGAACTCAGGCTCAAACAGACAATCTCTGAATTTCGGGAATTTTTCCTCAGTAACCACTTCGACCAGGCGAGCAGCCTTCATCAGTTTGTCTCGGCTCAGGTCAAAGTAACTCTTCTGGAAGCCAGTAAACTTCCTCACGCCATAGCCAAGATAGATCTCAAGCTCTCGCCTTAGAGAGTAGAAGCGCTCAAGGGCCTCTTCTGGGTCGTAAATGATCTCAGGCAGCAGGTGGACGCGACAGTAACGCCTGGCTAGCTCCATGTTTGCTGCCAGCCCATGATAAAGGTTGCCATCCTCATCCATTGTTCCGGCCATTATCAGCTCGCCAGTGCCAACGGGCTTGACCACTTGATCTCCATTGGCGGTTGTCTCAACTGCACTCATTGGCAGAACATAGCCCTGTTGCCAGCTCAATGAGTTGTCGTCGATCAAGTCACTGAGCTGGTCTGGCTTGAGCTCCGAATGCAGCTGAATAACAACACCTTCCTCCATCGGGGGAATGTCAGCTTTATCGGCTGTCGGTATCAGAGGAGTCTTGATCACCCGGCAGCCCTTAAAGATCACCTGCTTCCCGGTGTCCTTATGTATAAGAACCGACTCCAAACCATTGACTGCATCTACACTCATTGGGATATAGAGGTAGTTCGCATCCATTTAATTGCCCCCCCACTAATAATCGATGCAGTTTCCAATAATTTTATCAATTATGGAACACTGACAGAAAATTAGCCGAAAAGCATGCGGTTTGAAACTGTCTAAAGCAGGTTAAGCCGCCTCTGAACTCTCACCGCTACCAGTATTTTCGAACTGGGTCGAGATCATGTGGATGGCATTCATCGCTTCGGCCGCAGAGCTCGCATTCAATACCGCTTCTACCAGCGCCAGCTTTTCCCTGGGGATCATGGCAAGCTCCAGGTCCATCGCATCTGCAATTCGTTCCAGTGAGGAGAGCTTGCACTCGCCGCCGGTTTCAATGCGCTGGTACTGCTGCTGGGTCATGTTCGCCTGTTGGCCTACTTGTGACTGGTAAAGTCCAAGCTTGTTGCGGCGCTGTGAAATCTGCTTTGAAATCTTATCCATGGTCATTCTCCAGTAATGTGCGATTCAGTTCGTGTAACGGTCGTTGATGATTTCGAGGACATCCTCATCGGAAGGCAGTCGCTCGTTGATGTATTCGCGCCAATAGGCGCGTTTCTGCGGATCGTAAAGGCCGGGAATGTTGGCAATACGGTCTTTCGATGTTCTGGCGAAGATGAATTCCGATGCATGGGCGCGGTAGAAGTCATCCTTCAAGCGATCTTCGACAAGCACAGCCACCCCGTGCTCAAGCATCGCTCTCAATACTTCAGGATCTCGTTCCAGGTGAGCAGAGTGGTAGCGTGTAACATCATCACTCTCTAGCGCCCGGGCATTGTGATGGGCCAGCCCAAGCTTTGCGATATCGGCCTGTTGCAACTCGCCGTTGTTGGTCCACGCAATCAATTGCACTTCGTACCCACGATTGAGCTGGGCTTTGCAGACGCGAGTTCCACCATTCTCAGTAAAAACCTCAGCCTTGACGGAAACCATGTCCCCGTCTTTGTCAGCCTTCAGCTCCGTGATCTCGACGTAAAAGCCTTTTAGTATTCGTTTGTATGTCACGCCATGCCTCCTCTGAGGAAATCGTCTTCAGGCGAGAGGCAGAGCAGTACAGATCGTCCGTCTGCAACAGCTGGATAGCCCGTAAGAGCCTCTCTTTGTCCTAACCTAAGAATGATTATACACAGAATAAGACACCTTGCAAGGTGTATTTAATGGCGTGATAGGTGCTGACAAGAATTGGAAGAGAAAAAGAGGTTTAGGAGTTTGAGCAGTCGCCAAAGGCGTTCAAAGAAATTCGATCGCCTACGGTGATGCCATTGTTTCGATAGAAGCCCTGGGGAAACTCTGCTGCCGCCTTGAAGGGAATGCCGGCTTTGTACCGTGGGCACGAACTTGCATCAGTTGAGCAAGATTGCATCTGCTGGATGCTCTGTATCTGGCCATTTGAGTCCAGATAGCTGATATCAAGGTTCATCGGGGTCTGATACATCCAGAACTGAGATTCGGAGGGTTGTACGGAATCATATACGAACAGCATTCCATGATTTTCAGGAAGCCCTGGAACGCCCTGCAAACCTCTCTGACGTAGCTCAGGAGTATCTGCGATATAGAAAGTGACAGGAATGCTCTCTCTCGCTGTGCTGATGCAGCCGGCAACACGGGCAAATATAGAGCGTATTGAGGCGTCCTGGTGCTCCTCAGAAGGCGCTAAGGAGGGTGGCAAGGTAGCTTCACTCGGCTCTGCTATTTCGGCTTCAGTTGGAACTTCCATCCTTTGAGCCGCCCAAATGCCTAACCCCGACCCGATCGCCATCACCAAAACAAGAATGCCGAGTACGGAAGCCCAGTGATCGAAGAAGCCTCGATTGCCAATTGAGTTCAGGTCGGTCTGATTTGAATTTTCCACCACGCTACCAGCCTTCATGATTAGGGCTTGGAATGATAAAGGCCCACCTGGTGGTGGGCCTGAATAGGTCTGGGGGGTGTGCGTGAGAGGGTTGAATCCAATCCCCCCCAGATAACCGTCAAAACTTGTTACCCTTGATTACCTAAAATGATAATACAACTTTTACGTAAATACAAGCTAGACGGTCACGGGAAGTAATCTTGCTAAGAAACTACGTGCGGAGTTTCCAGGGTTAGGAGATCTCGTATAGCGGCAGAAATTTCGTCAGGACAAAGAGAGACTGGGATCTGCTTGGAAAGGCGAACGCTATGATGTGCATCGGGCTTCCCAGCACTCGGCTTACCCCAAAGCTGAACTTTGCAACCGATGCCATCTGGACGGCAAGAGCCAATATAATCAGTGACCCAGACGCTGACACTGCGGTCATGGCGGCTGTTAAAGAACACTGCGTGTGCTTCTTCAAGAGAGCCATTGGCACCAAGAAAGGATTCCGTTTCGTAATGACGAATCACTCTTCGTGCCGAGAGCTCTTCACCGATCTCGACCAGTAAATCACTGATCTCTTCAAGAACTCCGAAATTTGAACTGTTGATCAGCTCAACCATGCCGCCTCCAGAACCCTGCCAGGGGAATACTTTAATTGCGTGTCCGATGTTCGGTTAGGCTGCCGTGAAGCACAAGCCATTATTACAGGATTAATACAAATTGAGATGATTGGTTATATATCAAGAGAAGGAAATTGACAGCAGGAGAGGGGAGAAGTTCCGGGCCGATCAGAAAGGAGTCAAGCTTGTAGGTTAGGACAAACAGGAGGCACCAAACTGACAACTACCGAGGCTTCAGTAGGGATTGCTCCCGGCCCGGAACAATTAAAGTATACAAGACATCTCATATCAGAAAATAGGGCCTTTCCGAAAAATGTTTGCAAAACGAAAATAGCCTCCCTATTATCAGGAGGCTATTTCTGAAAAACTCTTTATAATCAACAACGTTGGGTAGGGCACGTGCGCCTCACAAAGAGGTTAGCCGTTGCCCCCCCACCGAACCGTACGTGCACATTTCTATGCATACGGCTCTCCAACAAGCTTTTTCCGGAAAGCGCGTAGGTCGGGTAGTGTCCCCTTGTGCAGA
>NZ_JBSXOI010000044.1:0-30288 GCF_056859395.1 Marinobacter sp. L-80 | reverse complement strand
TTACTGCGAACGCGGTGACCTGAACATCAGCAATGCCGGTGCCGAGAACGCTATTCGCCCGTTTGCCCTCGGCAGAAAGGCCTGGCTCTTCGCCGATACCTCACAAGGGGCGAAAGCCAGCGCCACCTGCTATTCGCTCATAGAAACCGCCAAGGCCAATGGCCTGGAGCCCTCCGCTTATATCCACCATGTGCTGGAGCGCATTGCTGGGGCCGATACACTGGAGAAGCTTGAAGCCTTGCTGCCCTGGAATGCCGAGTTGCCGGCTTTGAAAAAAGTGGCTCAATACGATTAGGGCAAGTGGGTCGATTTAACGGCGCTTACACTCAATAACTCCCTTTATAGATTTCTTATCCCAATTAAGGTCCCAATGAAGTGCTAACGCCAGCCAGCATGCGCGGGTACGGAATGGAGGAGAAGCCGCAATGTAGTAGACGTCGCCGTGCCTGGCCTTGTTATATTTTCTGGCATAACTGATCACCGTAGACACGCTCTCCAATCAGGTCGAACACCTTATCGAGGCTGTCATCCCAATCGTTGAGCAACTGGAAAATATTTGCTTGAAGAGAAAGATGGCCGCTTACATGATTGGCGGAACAACCTTCAACTCGGCCAACACGCATAGCGTGTCTGTCGAGGATAAAGCTGTGCTGCTCGTCTCCTCTGCCACGATTAGGCGAATGGGCAGAAAAGCTATTTCTGAAATTTACAATGTCTGCGGTTTTAATTGTCTCCAGGCCGTCAGTAACGCCAAGCTCTCTACATAACACCAGGGTAGCCTGTTGTTGCATATAACACGCATTCAGAAGGCCATAGTAAAGCAGATGCAACTTCCCAAAATCTAAGTCTCGAAGCTCAGAATCTCTGAATGAGGCCTTTGCCAATTGGGTGTCCTCCAAAAGGTAAAAAGCATCCAGAATAAAATTGTACGAACGCGAAGTTTCAACACCGACGAAGCGATACAGATCGCAGTCGTCTTTATCGTGATCTGTGGCGATATCAGAGAGATCTGAGCGAATTGCCTGAACAACATTGTCGAGTTTGCTCATTACTCCCTCAAATATAACAGCAATTAGACAGAGCGCTTCATGATTGCAGAAATTTGACCGCTTCGTTATTACGGCTTCTGGATCACAGTACGCAATGCCCATAAATGTATAAAACAACAGGTTAGCCCACGACACACCGCCTTTCCATGTAATCATTTGACATCTGTGATCCACTCCATCAAGAATACTGTACAAATAAACAGCGCTGGCAGGGAGCCGGGACGAATGAAGGGAAAACAATCTCGCTTACGGGACCAGGTTCGTGCGGTTATTCGGGTGAATCATTACAGCATCCGTACCGAAAAACGTACTGATACTAGATCCGTTATTTCATTCGTTTTCAGCAAACGAAGCACCCTCGCGATATGGGTCCCAGAGACGTCGATGAATTTCTGACCTAACTCGCTGTGCATCGTAATGTCGCGGCAGCCACCCGGATCTGCGCACCACCCAGATTTATACCCACGTCCTCGGACAGGGTTTCGCAGGGGTGCGCAGTCCGCTCGGCTAGCGGTCAGTAAGCCCTCACCACTCCAACTGTGCCCCGGTCTGGTACTCAATCACCCGCGTTTCGAAGAAGTTCTTCTCCTTGCGCAGGGTGGCCTGCTCATCTAGCCAGGGCGACACGTTCTTCGCGCCGGGGAACGGCTCTTCCAGGCCAACGGTGCGGGCACGGCGGTTGGCCACGAAGCGGAACTGTTCGCTGTGATACTCAGCCGAATAACCGAGAATCGGGTCTCGCAGGATGTAGTCCGCATAGGCCCTCTCGGCGGCTTCCGATTCGTCCCACATCTCGCGCACGGCCTTCGGGTCGAAGGTGATGTTTTCCTCTTCCACGATCTGGTTAACCACTTTCAGGCCGAATGAGAAGTGCATGGCCTCATCCCGCAGGATGTACTGCAACTGCTCGCCGGTGCCGCGCATCAGTCCTCGACGCTGCAGGGCGAAGATGGGGCTGAAGCCGTTGTAGAACCAGGTGCCTTCGAACACCGCCGCGAAGAACAGGTAGGACATGATGAATTCCTGCAGGTCGTCCTTGTTACGCAGGTTCATGTCCGGCCGCATGGCCGCATCCAGCCTGCGGTTGGCAATCTGGATCTTGCCGTTGATCGCCGGTACCACGCGGTAGCGGTTGTAGATCTCGCTCTGGTCCAGGTTGAGGGTTTCGATGCAGTGCTGGTAGGCCCAGGTGTGCATGGCCTCCTCGTATACCTGCCGGGCCTGGTAGATCTGTAGCTCCGGGGCGCTCATCTTCTCCATCACCGCCAGGCCGATGTTGCGCATGGCCAGGATGTCGGAGGTGGTGAGGTACGCCAGTACATTTTCGTACACGTGCTTTTCTGGCGCGGTTAGCCGGTGATGGTAGTCGTGAACGTCCTGGGCCATGTTCACGTCCAGGGGGGTCCAGTGGTTTTTGTTGGCGTTCATGAAGTACTCCCAGGCCCAGGGGTACTTGAACGGTGCCAGCTGGTTGATGTCGGTTTCGCCGTTGATGACTCGTTTGTCGTCCACGTTCACCGGTGCCGGGGCGCCGGGATGCGCCGCTTTGGATTCAGTTTTTAGTTCGTCGTCCCAATCAAGCATGGTTTTGCCTCGAAATCGTTAAGTGAGCAGTTACTGACAGGCTTCGCAGTCCGGATCGTCGATGCTGCACACCTGGGGCTGGGGCGCGGCAACCGGAGCGGTTTTTTCAGCACCGGTGGCACCCAGGGAGCGCAGGTAATAGGTGGTCTTCAGCCCACGTTCCCAGGCCAGCTGGTACAGGGCATCCAGCTTTTTGCCGCTGGGTTCGGCCATGTACAGGTTCAGGCTCTGGGCCTGATCGAGCCATTTCTGGCGCCGGGCGGCGGCTTCCACCAGCCATCTCGCGTCGATTTCGAAGGCGGTGGCGTATCGCGCTTTCAGATCATTCGGGATGCGGTCGATCTGCTGAACGCTGCCGTCGAAGTATTTGAGGTCGTTCACCATCACGTTGTCCCAAAGGCCTTCGGCCTTGAGATCCCGGACCAGGGAGGGATTCACCACCGTGAACTCGCCGGAGAGGTTCGATTTCACGAAGAGGTTCTGGTACGCCGGCTCGATGGACTGGGACACACCCACGATGTTGGAAATCGTCGCCGTCGGGGCAATGGCCATCACGTTGCTGTTGCGCATGCCGTTTCTCGTGATCAGTTCGCGTATCGGCGACCAGTCCAGCCGGGCGTTGGTGTTTACAGAGAGGTCCCCTTCCCGGCGGTTCTCTTTGAGCAGGTTGATGGAGTCGATGGGCAGGATACCCTGCTGCCAGAGTGAACCCTCATAGCTCTCATAGGCACCTCGCTCACCCGCCAGCGAAGCTGAGGCGCGGATGGCGAAGTAGCTGAGTTGCTCCATGGCAACGTCAGCGAACTCAACCGCTTCCGGGCTGGAATACGGCAGGCCCAGTTGATAGAGCGCGTCCTGGAATCCCATGAGGCCGAGGCCAACCGGGCGATGCCTAAGGTTGGAATTGCGGGCCTGGGGCACGGCGTAGTAGTTGATGTCGATAACGTTATCGAGCATGCGCACGGCGGTGTTCACCGTTTGTTCCAGACGCCGCACGTCCAGCTCGCCGTTGGCGATATGAGCCGTCAGGTTCACGGAACCCAGGTTGCACACGGCAATCTCGTCGGCACTGGTGTTCAGGGTGATTTCGGTGCACAGGTTGGAGCTGTGCACCACGCCCTGGTGCTGCTGGGGGGAACGCAGGTTGCACGGGTCCTTGAAGGTGATCCAGGGGTGGCCGGTTTCGAACAGAACGGTGAGCATCTTGCGCCAGAGTTGCTTGGCCGGGATTTTCTTGAACAGCTTGATTTTGCCCTGCTCTGCCAGGGCTTCGTAATGCTCGTAGCGTTCACGGAAGGCGTTGCCGTACAGGTCGTGCAGATCCGGCGCATCGCTGGGGGAGAACAGGGTCCAGTCACGGTCTTCGCGCATGCGCTCGATCAGCAGATCGGGCACCCAGTTGGCCGTATTCATGTCGTGGGTTCGGCGGCGTTCGTCGCCGGTATTCTTGCGCAGTTCCAGGAACTCCTCGATGTCCAGGTGCCAGCTTTCCAGGTAGGCGCACACCGCACCTTTACGTTTGCCGCCCTGGTTGACCGCCACGGCGGTGTCGTTGACTACTTTCAGGAAGGGCACCACGCCCTGGCTCTGGCCGTTGGTTCCTTTGATGTGGGAGCCCAGCGCACGGACTGGCGTCCAGTCGTTACCCAGACCGCCAGCCCATTTCGACAGCATGGCGTTATCACGGATGGCGCCGTAGATGTCTTCAAGATCGTCGCCCACCGTCGTCAGGTAACAGGAGGACAGCTGAGAATGGCGGGTACCGCTGTTGAACAGCGTGGGTGTGGACGCCATGTAGTCAAACGACGACAGCAGATTGTAGAACTCGATGGCCCGGGCATTCGGGTCATCTTCGCGCAGGGCCAGGCCCATGGCAACGCGCATGAAAAATACCTGGGGCAATTCCAGGCGGGCCTTGTTCCAGTGCAGGAAGTAACGGTCGTACAGGGTTTGCAGACCCAGGAAGCCGAACTGCAGATCCCGTTCCGGCTGAAGGGCGGCACCCAGGCGCTCCAGATCAAAGGCGGCCAGAGCGTCATCCAGCAATTCGTACCGGATTCCCGCTTCGACAAAGGCGCTCAGTGCCTGTGGATAAATCTCAGCCAATGGCAGACTGATGGGCAGGCCCAACGCGGCGGCATTCTCCAGACGCAGCTGTTCCAGCAGTAGACGAGCGGTGACCGCGCTGTAGTCCGGCTCCCGCTCAATCCGGCTGCGGGCCGTCATGATCAGGGCCGACAGCACGTCTTCCTCGGCGATGCCGTCGTAGAGGTTGGTCAGGGCATCGTCCACCAGGGAATCACCGTCGATGCCCTCCAGCCCTGTGGCGGCCTTTTCCACCTGCAGTTTCATCAGGCCCAGATCCAGCGGAGCAATCTCGCCACTGGTCTTTTTCACCGTCAGATGGGGGTGCGCCTCAACCGGCGCATGGCGGGCGCGCTCGCGGGCATGCTCTTCCCGATACAGGACGTAGGCGCGGGCCACCTTCTGTTCTTCGGCCCGCATCAGGGCCAGTTCCACCTGATCCTGGATGTCTTCGATATGCACCTTGCCACCGGCCTTCAGGCGACGGCTAATCGCCTGGATGACCTGGTCGGTCACCCGGTGTACCGCGTCATTGATACGCGCGGAACCGGCGGCGGTGTCGCCCTCAACAGCGAGGAACGCTTTGGTTACGGCGATGCTGATCTTCGAGGGGTCGAAGCCCACAAGCGTGCCGTTGCGCTTGATGACCTGAAGGGATTCGGTGTCCGTGTGCGAGGTTGGCCGGGGTTCGGCCAGGGCTGAGGCAGACATGCAGTGTTCTCCTGAATACGCGTTGAGTTCCTTTCACCATCGCGTACGCAGGGGCACACCTCGCCATGGGAATGGCTGGGCATAACCGGTCTGCTCACCCTGGGTCGCGAAGGTGCAGTCAGGAGCTTTGAAGCTCCGTATCCCTGGCAGGTCTTCGGACTCAGGGGCGTGAATCGTTCGATTCGGCCTCGTGTGGCGACTTCCCGGCTTTCGCCAGTGTCTTGATGCCACGCTTGTTCCCCAATACCGCTGCGCGTCAGTTCCGGAGTCTCACCGGATTCCCGATACCAGAATGGCTGAGATGATCACACGTTGACCGAGTTGGTTACGCGCTGATCACTACATCTGGTATTTGACCAAGGATAGAAACACTATATACAGGTCCACTTTTCAGGACAAGGCACTTTCCGGTAAAAGATCTGTCTGCAACGGAAACACCCTGACAAGAGGAGAGGCACTATGGAGAAGGTCGGATACAAAAGAATCTGGGGCCCGCTCCTCATTTCCATGCTGCTGTCTGCACCGGTCAGTTCGCAAGAGAGTACATTGACACCCTTCTCCCAGATGCAGTCCCTGAACGATGGCTGGGAACCCCTGGAATTCCCCAAGATAGATCAGCTCAGCCGCTATGAACTGACAACCGAATACGGTCAGCAGGTCGTGCGGGCGACCACGGACGGCGGTGCGTCGGGACTGATCGCACGGGTCAGGCTGGAGCCAACCGATTCGCTGATTCTGCAATGGTGCTGGAAGGTCTCGAATGTCTTCGAAAACGGGGATGCCCGGGAAAAGTCCGGGGACGATTACCCGGCCAGAATCTATGTGGCGTTCGAGTTCCAGCCCGAGAAGGCGGGGTTTTTCGAGCGCGCCAAACGCAAGACCGTCGAGGTGTTATTCGGTGAGTCCCTGCCGGGCAATGCCCTCAACTACATCTGGGCCAATACTCTCCCGAAGGGCGAGATTGTGCCCAACCCGTACACCGAGAAAACCATGATGATTGCCGTGAATTCCGGATCAGAACAGGTCGGCGAATGGGTCACGGTGGAGCGGGATATCATGGCCGATTATCGGGAAGCGTTTGGCGAGGAACCGCCACCGGTCGTGGGCATTGCCATCATGTCGGATTCGGACAACACCGGTGAAAAGGCCACGGCCTGGTATGGGGACATCCTTCTGAACCCGGATTCCTGAGCCCTGAACACTACTAACGGTATTGCTCGGGAAATCCGGGGATCACAAAGCTTTCTCCAAGGTTTCGTATCGGCGGCACTTCACCCTTTTCAGCCAGACGGATGTAGGCATCATTGAACTCTTCCCGCAGGATCGCTGCCCGGGGATTGGCCAGCGAGAACAGCCAGGTCAGATTCCTCAAACGGATCGCCGATTCACGGATTTTCTCGTCTTTGGGCATGGTCAGGGTTTCCACGACCGGATCCCGATGCCCAAACAGGTAATGGCCTCGGCCAAGCTTGAGCATTTCCAGAGCAGCCCGATAGTTTGGAGCCTGGGTGACGTCAATCGAACCTTCCGCCTCCAGCCAGTACAAGAGCCCTCCATAGGTGTACCCGCCTATCGTGATGACGGTCTTGCCCTGCAGTTGATCAAAATGTGTAAGTGGTTCGGTTCCCTCCAGATACCAGGCACTGAGCTGGGTCGCGAGGGGAGTGACCCAGGTCTCAAGAACTTCACCGTTAAGGGCAGGAACGTTGGCCGAACCTGGCCAAACGTCAATTCTACCGTTGCGCAGATACAGGTATACCCGGCTGATGGGCAAGAAGAGAAATTCCGGCTCGTAACCCGCTTCCACAGCGATCTTCCGGGTAAGCTCTATAAAGCTGCCAGCAGGGCGGCCATCGCTGGCCTGATAGGTAATGGGGGGAAACTCCACATAGGCAATGCGCAGAGTCTTGTTTACGGATTCCGACGCGCCAAGGGAGGCGGACGTAAATAATAAACCTACCAGCAATATCCAAAGCCGGACAACGGTCAAATGCATGGCTTCAGAGAGTCGGGAAGAATGGACCGGGCAGTTTCTGGGCATGGAATCCGTATTGTTCGGGTCTGTTTAGCCAAAGATTAACAGACCCGGAAAGATCTGCACTGACACCGCCCGCAAAAATCCGAACATAATGTCAAATATGGTTGATAACCATGTACAGACCAACACCGCCCATTACCAGCATGTAGGGAAACGCCATCACCACCATCTTGCCGTAGGACAGCCGAACCAGCGGCGCTATGGCAGACGTCAGCAGGAACAGGAAAGCCGCCTGGCCATTGGGAGTCGCAACGCTGGGAAGGTTGGTACCTGTGTTGATGGCAACTGCCAACTTCTGGAAATGCTCGTAGCTGATGGCCCCTGCATCCAGAGCCTGTTTGACTTCGCTGATATAAACAGTCGCTACGAAGACGTTATCGCTGATCATTGAGAGCACGCCGTTGGCAATGAAGAACATGCCAGGCTGCCGGGCTTCCGGAAGCGACAGCACGTAATCAATAATCGGCTTGAACAGGTGCTGTTCGTGGATCACCGCAACCACCGCGAAAAACACCACCAGCAGCGAGGTAAACGGCAGGGATTCCTGGAAGGCCTTGCCAATTTGATGCTCGTCGGTAACGCCGGTAAAGGAGGTAATCAGGATGATGACCAGCAGGCCAATCAGGCCGACCTCGGCGAGATGGAAAGCGAGGCCCACCACCAGGATCGCGGCGGCAAAGGCTTGTACCCAGAGAGCCGCCTGATCAGCCTTGGTCCGCTTGGTCCGCTCGTTCTCCGCAAATTCTTCCAGCACCTGACGCACAGGCTTGGGCAAACGCCCGCCGTAGCCAAACCAACGCAGCTTCTCCAGGGCCCAGCAGGTAAATAAACCAGCCGCCAATACCGGCAAACTCACTGGCGCCATGTGCAGGAAGAAACCGGCAAAGTCCCAACCCACGACTTTGGCAATCAACAGATTCTGGGGCTCACCTACCATGGTGGCAACGCCGCCCAACGCGGTACCGATAGCACCATGCATCAAAAGGCTGCGCAAGAACGCCCGGAAATTTTCCAGATCTTCACGGTGCAGCTCGATTACTTCGTCATCGCTGCCCGCGTTGTGGTCCTTGTGCTGGTAGCCCTTGCCGGAGGCCACCTTGTGGTAAACCGCGTAAAACCCGACCGCCACGCTAATAATAACCGCGGTAACCGTCAGTGCATCGAGGAAGGCCGAAAGCAGTGCTGCTGCGCTACAGAACAGCAACGATAACGCCGACTTGGAACGCACACCCACCAGAATCTGGGTGAACGTCACCAGCAGCAGTTCCTTCATGAAGTAGATGCCCGCCACCATGAACATCAGCAGCAGGATCACCGGGAAGTTGGTTAGCACTTCCAGATACACTGCATCCGGCGTGGTCAGGCCAATCAGCAATGCCTCTACCGCCAGCAGGCCACCCGGCAGAAGCGGGTAACATTTCAGGGCCATGGCAAGAGTAAAAATAAACTCTGCGATCAGAAGCCAGCCGGCCGTTCCGGGCCCCAGGGTCCACATGACAATCGGGTTGGCGACAAGAAACAGCAGGATCACCTGCTTGTACCAGACGGGCGCCTTGCCAAGGAAGTTGTGGGTAAAGCCGGAGATAACGGTATTGGGCATTACGGAAATCTTCTGAGAAAACGGGTTATTGGTATTGTGTGCCAGCAGGCCCGCATCTTCCTTGATATTTGCGTACCGGGGTATGGGCCAAAGGTACAAAATGAAGACCGATTTTGGTCTTACTAACAAGCAAATGGGGAATGGGCGCTGATCAACACAGATATCTTCGTAGTATTACTTGATCAACAAAGATGTAGCGCGCGTATTTTAACCGATTTGCGTGGCTGTGAGGTCGCTTTGTGAAAAAAATACACAAATGTTCTGGGGGAAGGACACTGATAGGGTCTGTTGAGAAAATGGGTCGGAGCCGGCGCGTCCCTGCGCCGGGAGGATAATGCAATCAGAACCGGTAAGTAACGGAACCGGTCACTTCACGACGGGTGCCATACGTACCGGAGCTGTCGAAAGCCGTTGCTACATACTGTTCGTCCAGCAGGTTCTGGGCATGCAGCCCCAGCGACACCTGGCCAATGTCGTAGGTAATCGCAGCATCCACCAGGGTGACATCCGGTACTTCCAGGGCAGAATTATCCGCATTGAACGCCGCGCCAAAACTCTCGCCGATGTAACGCACGCCGGCACCCAGCCCCAGGCCATGCAGCATGCCGCCCCGGAAGCTGTATTTTCCCCACAAGGCCGCTTCATGTTCCGGTGTGTATTCCAGCGGCTCGCCTTCTTCCACGGGGTTGCTGGCTTTGGTGATCTCGGCGTCGGTATAGCTATAGCTGGCGATCACATCCAGCGCATGGAACAGACGGGTGCGCGCTTCCATCTCAAGGCCCTGTGAGTTGGCCTCGCCCTTCTGCTCATTGGCGAAGGTCGATGGGTTGGTGGTCAGGTAGTCTTCCCGGGTCAGGTCGAACCAGGCCAGTGTCACCAGCGTGTCCGTATTGGGCTGGTACTTTACGCCCACCTCATATTGGTGTGCGGTTTCGGGCTCGAACGGGTTGCCGGCCGCATCGGTACCTGTGGTGGGGAGAAACGACTCCATGTAGCTCACATAAGGGGCAAAGCCATTCGCGAACTGGTAACTGGCACCGGCACGACCAGTGAAGGCCTCGTCTTCCCGGCTAGCTGTGGCGCCGGTGAGATTATTGAGTGTCTCGGAACGGGCCACGTCATACCGGCCGCCAAGGGAAACCGTCCAACGGTCTACCCGGATCTGATCCTGAAGGTAAATGCCGGTCTGTTTGAGTTGTCCGTCCTCGTCTTTAAACAACGGGGCATCAGGGACAGGCGCCCCATAGACAGGATCATAGATGTCCAGGTTACTGGCGGCCCCAAAGAACTGCCGGGATGACACATCGATATCCTGATGGTCCAGGCCGACCAATACCGTGTGCTCTGCCGCGCCCGCCTGAGCGGTCAACTGCAGCTGGTTATCCATGACCAGTCCGTCAATGCGACCGAAACTGTCAAAGCGCGACCGGGTAATGGTTCTCTGATCCGCCAGCAAACCGGTGGTGTAGATGGTCTGGTCGTCAACATCGTTACGGTAGTCCCGGACATTCTGACGCAGAACTATCTGGTCATTGATGCGGTGCTCAAACTCGTAACCAATGGCACTCTCGCGACGCTCATAGGCATCGTACCCTGGCTCGCCGGTAAACCGGTTGTCAGGAATCGGGCCATTCGGATTTGGCTCCAACGTGCCCTGCAACGGGTAACGTTGAGATGGCTGGGTATCGTCGTACTGCCAGTGCGCCAATACCGTCAGTCGGGTGGCGTCCGTGGGCTGCCAGGTCAGGCTGGGGGCCAGGTACTTTCGGTCGTCGTTGACAAAATCCACCTGGGTTTCGCTGTCGCGAACCAGGCCCACCAGGCGAACCGCGAGGGTATCACTGTCGTTCACCGCCCCACTGATATCAAAATGGCCCTGGACCAGATCGTTGGTACCAGCCTCAACGCGCACTTCTCGACGGGTGTCGAAAGTAGGACGTTTGGACACATAGTTCACCAACCCACCCGGGCCCGCTTGTCCGTACAGAACGGAAGAAGGCCCCTTGAGCACATCAATGCGCTCGGCGCCATAGGGCTCCAGGCTGTAACCGGCGGCAAAGCCGGGGTTCGCCAGTTTCAGGTTGTCACGAAACAAGCCACTGGTGGCCACATCGAAGCCGCGTATTCTCAGAAACGTGGTGCGCGGCTCGAAACCAAAGGTCTCGCCTCGGGCGCCGGCTGTATAACGCAGAACTTCGCCCAGGTTGGCCGCGTTCTGGTCCTCGATCTGATCCGCTGTGACTGTGGAAATGGACTGGGGCGTTTCAACCACGTTGGTGGTTGTTTTCGTGCCGGTAACGGTCGCCTCTGCGGTGTAGCCATCACTCGGTGCGGTGCCGCTCGGTTCGGCGGCATCTGCCGATACTTCAATGGCATCCAGCTCGGTAATATTCGCTTCCTGCGCGTACAGTATCGGGCTTGCCAGAACCCCGGCTATGGCCAAGGCCAGGCCGGACGGGAGTAAGTACTGGCGATTATCACGTAACGAATTCATTGATCAGCTCCAAACAACGCGCTTTACAAGTTTAAGTGTAATGCGAATTATTGTCGTTTAGATCCGAGCTTTGGTATTCCAGAAGCCAAAAAACCTATGCGCAATGCTATTTCTTGTGATTGGCCGCCCGTTGTCGGGGAGAAAAGCCGAACTCTCGGCGAAACGCCGTCGAAAAATTGGTCGCGTGGGTGTAACCCACCCTGTTCGCGCTCTGTTCAACACTGAAGCCTTGCTCCAGATAATGCTTTGCCAACCGAAGTCGGCATTTTCTGAGATAGTCGAACACCGGCACGCCGTACATCGCCCGGAATTTCACTCGCAAGCCGCTTGGGCTCATGGCAGCCATCTGTGCGAGGTCCTTTAGGGTGTGGTCATGGTCCGGGGTGAACTCCAGATGCTGCCTTACGAGCTCAAGTCGCTGACGTTGCTGGACCGGAACCACCGGAGCATCCGGGGATTCATGCTCGTCGCCTGCCAGACCCAATCCGGCAAGCTGCAGCGCGAGGCCCTCCAAAACCAGGCTTTTCTGGGCGACGGTCATCGTGAGGCGTGCATGGGTCCGCAGCAACTCCTCGAACGGGTGGGGCACACTCCATTGACGCAGGGGAACCCTGGGAAGAATGGTCAGGTCTTGTAAGCTGGAGGAGACGTGGTCCAATGTTGCGCCGCGTGGGTCGAAAGCGAGTGCCACAATTTGCAGATGCTCTTGCTCAGGCTGGTGCGCCCGTAACGGATAGTCCGGGTGCAGCTGCATGCTGACAGCATTACCCGATGACAGAACGTGTTCGACCGACCCGAGGGTAAGCTCAACGGTGCCATCCAGAACGACCAGCACAAGCAACGGCGCATGACCAGAAGAGACTGATTCATACGCCTGGAGCACCTGAAGCGAAGAAAACGTAAACCGAAAACCCGAAGCCAGGCTGTACTCGGCAATCTCACCCCGGGCAACGATACGGTCATCACTTCCGGTGTCGCCCTGGATGGCCGGAAACCGAAATTCTATGTCGTAAAGCTGCCCGAAACGTTCGAAATCTGCCTGACTGAATGTGTGCAACCTGCCCACTCCACGCCTATCCAACCTGGTCTGCTAACTGTGCCTGTGTTTGTCCGGTTACGAGGTCAATGGAGCGTCCGTACCATAGTTGCCCGTTTCGGTGGAACGAAAGGTAAGGAGGGCCAGTTCAGGTAGTCAGCAAAAAAGTCTGCGTGCCGTGAAGGATCTATAAGCACAGAAACGCAGTCGTGGATATCACAGCAACCGTCGATGGGGGCGGCATGGTCCGGGTGCTGAAGGCTCTCCAGTGCCCGGAGAATCACCGCGTCCATACCGGCCCGCTCACCGCGATCGGAAAGGGCCCGGGAGACCAGTATGGCTGAGAGAGTCAGTTCGATGTGCATGCAGGATTCATCCCGCGGCCCGTGCAGGCAAGCAAGATCGAAGGCGCTGCCAGCCAGCGAGATAACATCCCGCCACTGCCCCTGCTCACTGCAGTCGTGGGCATTCTCCATCCAGAACAGCCAGAGGTCTTTGCGTTCTTCCAGCGGCAGGTCCGCGAACTGTTGGCGGTGATTGGGACACAGGAATTCCATCACGTTCTCCTTGTTTATTCACGATAATGATAATAATTATCATTATCGTGAAATACAAGAAAACGTTTATTCTGTGATCGAGTGTGGGATCATAATAAAGTTGGTAACAAACCACCTCTCTAAGCCCCACTTTACCCTACCAAGGATCAGTTAGAAAAAAATAAAGTTGGTAACTTTTCAGGCGTTCGCCGAAAAAGCCGGGTCCATCCATCATAATAAAGTTGGTAACTAATTTCAGGTAGTCTGGCAGTAGAAGAGGCAGGCTTAAAAAAGTCGTTTTAGTTGCCCAGTGGCCTGGGTCCTACCCCGTTACTTTCCTTATCGCATAGCCCCGCCAGCATGAGCAGCCTTGTAATGAAGCAGAAGCTGCAACGTAAAGTTCGTCGCAGTGCCAGACCTTGCTAAGCATTTGATACTTGAATCACGTCTTCGAATATCATTGGGAATCTCTCAAGAACTTCAGGCAAGTGATCGGTAAAGAAAAAACGCTTTCTGAAAAATTCAAAATCATCCTCTGGGTTAGCAAACTGCTCTTTAACTTTAGCGCGAGCGTGTTTTATTCCTCGGGCTTTAATTTCTGGGTTCTGAAGAACTCGGCTAACCAAAAATTCTATCCGTTCTCGCTTGCCTTTACCTCTACAGAATTTCCAGTAGTAACTTCGGAAACTAGCCTCGAATAAAGCACGAGCGCCAATAAATCTGAATCTTGGTTCATTGTCACCGATGTTTTTATTCAACGCTTCCATCGCCATATCGCCATCCTTAGCATCAAATAAAACGGCGTAAAAATCACGAAAGCGCCTCTCTAGATCACCTGCTTTTACATCATCCTGCGCGCCAATGACGCCAAAAAATGGTGCGCCATCCATTTGAGTGGCAGTGCCAATAAGATTTGCCCCATCACATGCTCCTATTACAACTAGCGTATTGAGCCGACTTGCAAAATTTATTTTGATGAGTTCATTTCTAAATCGATTCCAAGGCAAATGATTGCCATCGGCAAGCATTAAGCCTTCCTCATCTCCATGACACTCTATATGGATTATTGGAACGATATTTTCTTTCGGTATTCTTTGGGAAATTTTCCGAAGACAGTTAATGAAGGCGTCGGAATCCTCAACCGAAATAAGCTCACCAGATAGGTTCTCGCTGTAAGAATCGAGATGCATTAACCGATCCTCAAAAAGCCGTGTCCCAGTCTTGAGCTCTTCCTCAGCCAGAGACTCAATGACGATCACTTTGTTCAAAAGGCCTGTGACTTTCATATTTGTCCTGATTATTTGCCGATCAAGGAAACCGGTGCCGGCGCAAAGCGGAGGAAATCCAGCGTCCGATTGAACGACTGGTTTTGCTAAGTTTCGGCTCTATTTCAGCCAAGCCCCGACACTTGTTTTCACCTCGAAGAAGGTATCAATTTTGGTTCGATCCTCTTCAGTCAAATTTCCTATTAACCTGGCCATAAAAGCTGAGCCCAAACCTTCAGTTGCTGTTTGCACCAGCGGATGCAGTTTTCGAGAGACCTCGAAAATGAAATTCTTTTCAAATGCGATATTTCGACCACCGGAGTTTTTTAAGGAGCCAACCTTCTGCGCGTCGGCCAAGGTCAAAGTCCCCCCAGTATGAACGATGGAGTGGCGGAGCTGCCAGAGTGTCGAGAGCCTCTCGATGTCATCGCCACTGAATGGGACATATTGAAGCTCAAAGCAGTTAAAGTATCTATTAACCCTCTCTGCATCGTGCCAGCCAGACATTGAGTCTGAGAGTAGTGTTCCTACTGAATTTGCGCCGGTTGCTCTATGCGCAGCCAACCGAGGCCAATCGATTTGGATGTTTGTTTCCTTTGACAGTTTTTTGAAAAACTCGTCAACTTTAAAGCCGGCTAAAAATACCGAAAAATCAAAAATACCGGCGAAAAGATATCTTTGATAGGTCTCGAAATGGCCCATCACAGTGGGTAAAACAGCCACCACTAGGTGCTGTAAACTATCAACAGCATCTTTATTATAGTTACCATCTTGATTTTTTGGGAAATGACGGATACACAAGTCAATAGCGCTTTTCGCTTCGACAGAGTACTTTAGAAACGCTGCCGCTGGCGATTTTAGATAATCATCATGGCTAACATGTGCGATAGAACTATCAGTTAGATATTCGTGGAATTCCTTTCTTAGCCTGCCGGCCATAACTACTCCTCAATATTTCATCTCTGTTCAGGCATGAAACTTGGTTCAGCCGCTCTTGGTCAGCAAAATAGAAAAATTCAGTAAGCACCCAGCTCTAAAACTTCCTTCAAATTCCTTCTGTTATAAGAGTAACTCCCACACCAAGAAGCGTTGAAAGGTCTATGAACATGAGCTCGAAAGCTCCAGAGCCATCTATTCTTCAGATATCGAAATATACGTTAGGTAATTGAATGCACTGGCTAAACATCCACCGCGGCTACAACTTACGCTCGTGCTTTAGAAGCCCGCTTTTGCGGGCCAACCATCTCGGCAAAACCACAATGTGCCGCCCATTACCAAGATCCTGTATTTCTGAAATCTGAGAGATGGGCAGGACATAAGACTCACCGGCCATGCTCGCCAGGTAAAGGCTACCATAGTCAAAATGCCCGCCAGTGACTTTATAGGAACGCGGCGCAGCCTTTCGGATCATTACATCAATCGCACAAGTTTCAGTCATAAACACTTGACGCCTGGGCTCAACCGCCGCACTAGCGATCGGTTGAAGCGCATGGTTAGACAGCCTTTGATTAGGGGCCCCAGCATCATTCACTTGGCAGTTTTTTGGAGTCGCCATGCCTGCTCGAATGAGTGCGCACGCTTTCGACTTACCAACTGAAACTCTATTGACCCCGACGTTTTTCTAGCTGTCCAATAATTCCCAACTAGTTTCTCTGGAGATCTCGGAGGACCTTCTATGCCCAGTCGTGTAGCACCATAATGCATGCGGCTGCGGGTTTGCTGTAATTCTATTTCTGGTTCATTTAAGAAAACCGTTGCTAGAATGAACTTGTCGCCAGGCTCCGCCGTTACTGACGCAGCGACCGTGGTTGATGATGACTCTTTCGTATACTGGCGAACGTTAATTTCGTCTGCTGTTTGGGTAACGATAAGGACCGCATCTATTGGGCCACGAGGTTGGGTTTCCCCATCATGAATATAATCAGATTTAAGCTTCCCGACCCACGTCCCGGTTAAGTTAGGTGTTTTGGTTAGCAAGTGAACAATAGGCCAGTGCCAAGCCCAATGTTTGAATACGAAGGCCGTGGCGGTGAGTACGGCGACAGCTACCGAGAACGGTCCCAAGTAGCTCCATGTCAAAGTTTGCCCTTGTAACAATAGATAGATAGCCCAAGTAGCGACGACCAATCCTACGATGATGGTTGCATACGCCCTATTCACTTGCTGAACCCGACATGCTGCCAAGCTTTCAGAAGGAACGAATGTGCTCCAGCTTTGGTCCACGGCTGCTCGCTACCAAAAAGCCATTTTAGTCCGCTCACCTCCAAGTAGACCAAATCATCTGTTTCTGGCTTTGTGCCATTCCAAACCTCAGTGATTACAGCTTTTAAGTCGTCGTATAAGTCGCCTTGCTGGAAGCAGCCATCTGAAGCATTGAAAGCCAAGCATTCCAACAAAAAAGAGGGCACGTCAGCGGCTTTTCGTGTCGCCTCGTCTGTACTCTGTTTCATATCGTCGCGAAGACATTTTAAAACTCTTGCGACGCGTTTATATCGACGACCAGTGCGGTTGTTTTTGTCAACACCATTTGCATAGTGGTCTCCATGCCAGTTAATAATTCTTGAATTATCCTTACCCCGCATTTCGACACCTTCTAAATAGTGCCATGTCCCGTCCGCGTTTTGCTTCCCGGTGTACCTATGATGCTCTAGGAAAACCGCAACGTCCGCGTCTAGTCGAGCAGTGTTAGAGTGGACGTCAAATGCTTTTGAGCCAGCGGTCACTCCGTCGGCGCCAAACTTGGCGCGTAAAGCTTTTCCCACATCTTCGCGAAATGCTTTTAAGCCGTACCTCACTCCACCTGCATGACCTAAGTCTTCTGGTTGAGGCGGCTTACCATTCGGATATTTTGAGAAGAAACAATCGTGGAGCACCACGGCAATGTCAATGTCACTTTCATTTCTAGTATTCGTATTGTTTTTATAAGAGCCTGTTCCATATACGCTTATTTTTTTGCCTTCCAGAGGAGCATGCCCGGATATCGCGTCGTCCACCATTCTTGCGGCCCGATCTGCCTTCGCTTCTTCACTATCGCTTGGTGGTCGAGACCATCGAGAGAATCGGTCATTCCAGTACTGAGACATAATCGCTCCGAGTATTGGTGAACTTATGAGTTACTATCGTTCCTGGATTTAACACGAGCCTAACATTCATGCCGGGAGAACCCGGACGCTAGTAGAAAGAGACATCATGATTGTTATTTGTCCCGAGCTGGCGCAACACTATCCGTCCGACGGTTTTGCGATCTGTGAAATACTTGCCGGAAAGCTCTAACTGGCAATTACCTTCCAACTGAACGCGACGCACGTCAAACATCGTCGAGCCACAATAGCTTGGCCATGCAGGATTCTTCGGGTCAGCGCGATAAACGTAGTACAGTTTCTTTTGCCCGGCTTCCATGCTGGGCGTTGTGTCGAGCGTGACAGATTTCATCGTTTCACCATGGATATCGATTTCCGTGGAAAGCAAAGTTTGGCGAACTACAGCTCGAACATCTATGGCCTTTCCATCTTCGAGGGTTATCTCACCCTGCCACGTTCCATTCAGGTCAGGGTAGATGGATTCGTTAATATACCCTATAAATGCCCAAATCTTCCGCGAACACGAAGGGAGCATTAGTAAGGTCACTATAAATGTGCTGACAAGTGAGGAGATCGTGACGACCTTAAATAGAGAATAATCTGGAAGCCATATGGCCTGAACAAAGGCATAGATTCCGATGCTCAAGGCGACAGTTGTGTACGCCACATACTTGAGTAGTGAATCAAACCGGATGATCCGAACCATCTAGATTTCTCCAAGCCTTGAATATCGGTGTATGCAGTTCTTACCGTTACTCTTCGCAGATAGAAGGGCGATGTAGGACTGACTCAGCGACTGACCTACCCCCGCTGAGAGAGTAATCCCCTCTGGAGCAAACTTGCAGAGTTCCGTGAAAGCGCGCTCAAAATCAATATCACTTTCTATTGAAGCTGCCACACCGTCTGCAGCACAGAAAATCACCTCAAACCCCTGCCCCTTGAGGAAATTGGATATTTTTTCCGTGGCACCTTTCATCTCATCACAGAATTGAGAGAGCTTAGCTGTCGCATTTTCAAGATAGAGTGACGTGATCTTCCTGCCCACATCGTCTCCATCTATTGAGATGTAGTTCAAATTAACCTCTACGAATCTGAATGGCATTGCTTTGAGGAGCTAGCATCAAATCTCAGCCGTTGCTTTAGCTTTTGTCCAGCGGGCTAATGGGAGCAATTTGTTCCTGCTCGATCCACGGTAAGCTTTTCCGTTGACACTTGCCAAGATCCTCATACAGCGCAGAAATGGCAGGGTAACCCCGCGCTGACTCGATCGCCTGCATCAACCCTACCACAGGTATTTCTTTAAGCTCGTCACCATCCTGAGTCGGTACCGGAGCATCCAGCCCCATGAGATATGGCTGGATATCGATATCGAGTCGTTTCGCCAGAAACGCTAGGATTCTGTAGCCACCCACGTCACGATCGCCCCAGTGATAAACCGGCACTTCATATCGGACTTCAGAGATGATGATCTCGATTGCGTGCAGCCAGGAACGAGGCGGAAACCCTGCGGTGTAAATGACGACACCCGCATCATCGATTTCCCGCACATACCGCTCAAAGCTGGCTCGATTTTCAATGAACAGAAAATACGGTGGTTGCTGGTGCCACTCAATTCCTTTGACTTCATCCGGTGAAACACCAATCCCATAATGGAGCGCGGACAAATCAACAACACCTCGGCAGAATAGCAGGGCACTCGCTTTAAACCGCATTGGCATTGGGTATTTGCTGATCCCAAAATACTCCAGCAACTTCGGTCCATCGTCCATCAGGTTTGCCACGTCATCATCCAGTTGACCGAGCATCAAACGACGAATCAGATTCGCGAAACTCTTCTCCTCAAGCTTCTTGGAGTTATTAAAGAGCATCGTGCTGAGGGTTCTCATATCAGGAACTGGCGAGTCGTCTTCTGACTGAACGATCCACTCTACCACCTTCATTGCATCGAAAAGCCGCTCGGATTGCTGTCGCTTGACACCATTGAACGTCTTGTTGGCTGACCATGCCTCCGCTATATCTCGCTTAGTCGTTTCCCACCAGGGGATATTGAATTCTTCGGCCTCAAGCTGTTCGAAGGCGAGCTGTACGTCATCCGCCAGCGGGATTAGCCCTTGAGCTGCCATGAGTCGGCGTCCATCAGTAATTTGGACCGCCTCAATATGCCTGAATGCTCCCAGAGCCACTCTGCGCTGATACTGAATGTCGAGATCCTGCAGCGCTTCTAAACTTTGGTGGAGAGCTGTCTTCGCACTATTGTTGAGTGCGAAGTACCACCGATAGGCATGATCTGTAATGCGTATCCGTGCCTGAGGCACAACACCATCTGGCTTATCAATGTACTTAATCAGTTGCGCAACGAATGTCTCGACGTGATTGCTCATACCCCAGTGATTGTCTCAGCATTGGCTTTTAATTCAGCGGCTCGCTCAGTGACAAGCTCAGGGTGGTAAACAGGGTTGCGTTGATCAATCAGCTCCTGCCCTCCCTCGAAAATCTTCGTGTGGTCGATAACAACATCACGGCCTTCTCTGCAGATGGTGTATATCTGGTCCATTTCCTTGCCGATCTTAAGGGTGACCTCAGGCGGGGCTGCCACAATTAGCTGCAGACCAATCTCTTTCAGAAAGGCAACCGCGCCACTGGCGTTCCCACCATCCATATTGTTGAACGCTTCATCCAGGAGAACCAGAGAGGCTCCGCGAGGTGAGTTTTCACGAATCTTGTATACATTCATGAAGCTGGCAGCCAGGGCGATATAGGCGGGAGTCTGCTTTTCTCCGCCGGAACCGGTGCTTTGCATTTCGGTTACCCGGCGCTCTTCCCCCGTGTTGGGATTACGCATTTTCATATCGTATTGGAAGAACGAGCGGTAATCCCTGATCTCGTTAATAAGGTCATCTCCAGAAATCAGGGCCTCTTTCAGCAGTTCAAGGGCCGGATGCTCGGAATCTTTCTCGAACAAGGTGCCAACCAACTCGGCCTGCTCCCTATCCACAGTTGTTATGTATTCATATACGGTCGCCAGGGTCTCGGTCTCACGGAGCTTGAAGTGAAAGCTGTAAATGTTGTCATGGAAAGGAATCCTCTTAAGAACACTGTTGAGCTGCTGGAAAGTGTACCGCATCTGCTCAAAGCGATTCTGAAGCTCCCCGACGATGATGCCCCGGAAGTTCATTTCCATTTTCTCAGCAGCTTCCTGAGCAGCTTGTCGATGATCCAGTAGCTGAGCGGCGAGGATACGCTCCACCCAATCGGTGCAATCGGTCTTAATGACAAAATAGGCATCAGGGTCATCGTTCTCAGGCTTGGCAGCCTCCAGAAGTTCAGATCGATTGGCAATGTCTTCTGAAAAATCATTGGTGAATTCGATCACTTTTACATGCAGGTCTCCACGTGACCTCAGTTCTTTTTCCCGGGCGGTATTTTTCTTCCCTTCCGCCTCATTTCGAATCAATGCGTAGCGACCCTCAGCCCCCTCATATTTCTGTTCATAGGCTTCCCAGCGTTCCAGCGCCTTATTCGTGTCGTGCAATTCAGATGCCTCTGTCTTTCGGCGTTGCTCCTGGGCCCTCTCCAGTAAAGGACGAACCTGCTCCAAGTCAGCTTTCAGGCTTTTGATGGTAGCCTCTGCCTGTTGTTTGTCGTTTCTTGCCTGTGTGATTTTTTCATTGCAGTCATGATAGTTCTGGTCAGCCTTCTCTTTGGCGCCCTTAAGACGCTCATCTTCAGAGGTAAGAGGCTGCAGCTGTTCCCTGGCATCGGAGAGAGCTTGCTCGTAGGCTGCTAGGTTTTGACTTTCTTCTTGTAGCGCGACGGCGCCATCGGTGACCGCTGCACAAAAGCCCGCCCACTGACGGTTAAGCTTACTCAGCGTTGCCGCCGGGCCATTAAACCTGGCAACTCGCTGGGCCAGGCTATCAAGCTCTTTTTCTAGCCGTTCCAGCTGCTGAGCTTTGGCATGTTTACCAATCAGCAGACCATCAATGTGAGACGTACCGCCAATCGTTGCGCCGCCAGCCGTTAAACCGGAGGCCATCAGTGCTTTACGTTCGCGCCTGAGTTCGTCACGGGTCGCGGCCATCTTGGTTCGATCCAAGATGATGTTCATGAAGCCCCGGGCTACCGGGTCCTGGGTTTCGATCAGTGTTGAGACCATTCCTGCAGTGGGAGATTTGTTTTCGCGCAGGGCTAGATCTGGATTGATAAGGCGTGCTCGCCTGATGCGTGGGCTTTGTTTCTGGGTGGCTTCGTAGATCTCAAGTGCGTGACCGAAATCTTCTTTTGCAACTACGAGAGCTTCGCGATTCGGTCCGAGATAGGATTCAACAGCTTCTTGCCACTCTGAATTGGTGATCTCGCAAACATCACAAACGGGCACCGCCTGAATACCCTTCTGCTTTAATAGTTCAATGGTTAGGCTGGTTGACGCATGAATGTCCGAAAGCCCCTTCTTCAACCTTTCAACTCGCGATTGAAGTGCTTCTCCATCATCGTTGATTTGTTTCAGTTCATGGCTGACATGTTTATCTGCCGTTTCAAGCCGTGTAGAAATTTCATCTAGGACCGGCCTGGCATCCAGAAGAGCCGCAGTTACCTTTGCGGTATTTTCGTGATCTGATGAAGTGAGACTGGCAACGTCAGCGCGGGCGAGAAGATCGGAACATTCGGCCCACTGCTCCGCCAGTTGTTCAAAACTGGTAATGTCTAAAGTGTCAGCAAAGCGTTGGCGACTGATATCACCCACCGCTTTTCTGAGGGAGGTGTTTAGCTCAGCGAAACGGGTAGTTGCATGCGTGACATTTTTCTGTGCCGCCTCGACGGTTTTACTCAGACTTGCGGCATCTGAGTTTTGCCATGCTATCAGAGCATCCTCATGACGCTGTTTGAGATCAGGCAGTCGAGGGGTTTGGTACTTAATCGTCCGTTCTGCTTCCTCAAGCTTGTCTAGCTGCTGATCCAGACGGTCCTCAAGATCACTGTTTTGCTCATCAAGCCTAGCCGCTTCAGCCTCCTGTGAGACCCATAACTCAAAGTGAGCATCGGCCCGGTGCCTCGTCACCTTATCTGTTTCAGTGATCAAAGCTTCACGAGCCAGTTTGTGACTCTCCGCGCGCGCGATTTCATCCTCGATGCGACGGTGCTCAAGCAGATCCTCACGAAGCTGCTCTGTTTCTATGGGTTGGGGCGGCAAAATGAAATCGCGGATAAACGAATCAATCGGACTATCCATCTTCAGCTGTAACGCACTGGACAATGTTTTGACCAGCATTTCGGGCTCAACTTTCCCACCGCGCGTTTGATCAACCGACATCATCTCGGCGAACTTTTCGCGCATAATCCTTGCCCCGTCGATCATCTCGTAGCTCATCGAACCCCGGTACTCTTTGGCGGTCGACTTCATACGATCAACGAATTCACGCCATGGTAAAAAGGTGTCCTCCGAGGATAAAAGGTCTACCTCGGAAACATGGCGCCCTTTGAGGATGTGACCACGAGTTTCAATGCTGGCCGATTGCTGAGTGGCGTGGATAGAGACCCCAAACGAATAGGGCTGCTGGTGGTGGTCGTACCAATTCAGAAAAATGTAGGTATTGGCACTTTCCCGCTCGAAAGTGGTGACATCGTTTTCCTTGAACTCGCCCAGGGCGTAGCTTCTGGCAGAGCGTCCCGACGCTTTTCCGTCAGAGGCTGCGTTGTAGCTAACACGCCTTTGGTCTCCACCCATCAGAACAAACTGGATAGCATCAAATATCGTTGTTTTCCCAGCCCCATTCTCACCCGACAAGAGAGATGCGGCTACACCCACATCCAGAGTTTCCAGATCCAAGAGATACCACTGCGCGAAAACAAAATTTTGAAGGAAATGCGCTGGCATTGGGTTATTCGGCGTTGTCATCAGACGCCTCCGCAGGGTCAGTGGTCAGGTGTGACTCATCACCGGGTTCTGAGTCTGGAGCGTAGCTGTTCATGAAGTTTTCGAGCGATCCAAGAAACGCCGGGCCTACCACTCGCGTTATATTGGGCAACACCGTCACATCAGGAAGCTTGGTGTCCGGATCTCTGGGCCCAAGTTCAATGATGCCCCTCTTTCGCAGGGTATCTAGGGCCTCGATGGTAGCGGTCAGTATCGGTCTTTCACCTTTGACTTGCTCATACTGATTAAGCAGTTCCACGGTTGGCGGCGTGACGCGGCCAAGGTCCGTGCGCCCCATCGAGGCTTCAGTGTCATACATTTTGCGCAATATCAGCAGAAACACGGTGGCCGTGACATCCAGCTGGCTTCCAGTGCCTCTGGGCAGCACCCCCACATACCCAAAGTTGCGATCGTAATACCAGTCCATGTCCAGTGCATCGAATAGCTTATGGAAGTATGTGGCATTGTCCTCGCAGACTTTGAAGTGCTCTTTCTGCCCTCGCTTACCTTTCCAGGCCCACTGCTTCTGGAGCAGGTAGGCAGCTGTTTTTCGAAGAATGTCGGCGTAGTCGTCGGAGTTTCGCGACGCAACTTCTTTTAGCTCTCTCAGCACAATGTCATTAATCATTTCGTGATGTCTCCGAGAAGGCCTGCCTGGTGATAATCAATCGACGACCGGCCATGCATTCAAGCTGTGTCCATTCCTGCTCATCGAAGGTAACGCTGTACTCAGCTAATAGGGGGTAAAGAGCGTGGGCTTTGGAAACACCTTGCGCCAATAAGCGCAGGTGCAACGCTGCCATCATGTCGTCAGCAGTCTTGATGGTCAGATCATCGGTGGTCATCTGAGCTCGGTCGCCCATATTTGTCTCAATAAAGCTCACCACCCGGTCAGGATCATACCTCTGGAAGTGAATGTGCTCTTGTTTGAGCTGGTTATAGGCTCGCTTTTCCCACAGGGGTTTGGATTGCCTGCGAACCGTTGCGATCGCCGGTACCGATTTTGCCTTAGGTTTGGCCAAACGGCTTCCGGAAATTAGTTTTTCGCTGATCACCGGACTGGGCAGGGTTTCAATCGAATCATACCGACCAATACGATCAAGCAAATCCTCGATCTGTTGGCCTATATTGCTGGGAGTGTGCACGGTGTATTTAATTCTTTCATGCATTCGACGGGTAATGCGCCGCGCATAGTCCTGTGTTTTTGTGAACAAGGGCCCAATACCGTCAAACGCAAGACTTAGTCGATCCAGATCGGCTTCGACCGTTTCAGTCGATGGATTCGCTATATCGTCCCGCTGGTATGCCTTAGCACACACCTCCAACCGCTCCGGATTAAACCGTATATCACTTACCAGCTTGCGAATTTTGCTGGCGTGAAGGTTGGGGTTGCCCTTCAACGAGAGTTTCTCAATGTTCGGCAGAAATAGCTCACCCAGGTACTCTTCAAAGTAGAAATTGAAGTTCCCACTGCCTGACGCGTCTCCGCCGCTAATTACATGGTGTATTTCGCGAATATTGCCCACGAGGGCTCGGAGGCGGTTGAGAAAGCCTTCCATGTCATCGGCTGCTTTCCGGATCAAAGACCCATTGGCCGGATCCTTAACCACTTCGGCAAGATTAGAGCGCACCGACAAGCAAACCACACCAAGCGATGGGTGTTCAGCACCCATACTCCTGAGGAATTGCAGTAGTCGCCTACCTTCTTGAGCCATCCAGACCACATAACGGTATCCGACTTCCAGCTCTTCTCGGATCCATCCTGTATCGCGCAACCGGTAGTAAACATAATGTTCTGGGCTTTGCGGGGTGGTTGCGACCTCACCTGATTCAATTTCCAGGCGTAAATGACTATTGGCGAGATAGTCGCGAAGAAAAACTCTCACCTGTTGTGGCGTCGGCTCATCCGCCAGCTGCGCCGGATCAAGAAACGCATCGAGCTCTACTAGCAGGTCGAGCATTAACCGCCCATTATCGCCAGCGATCGCTTTGAACAAATTGGTGTTAAGTGTGGCGAAACTCACCGGCTCATTCCTCGAATGATTGACGCCCGAACTTACGGGGAACACTATATTTTATACACCCCTATATTTTATATGGGTAGATGATATTTATACAGTATTGGCTTAAAATTCCGGACATATGAACGCAACCAGCAGCTAAAGGGCCCTGCCATGCAGTATTTGCAGTACATAAAACCTGCGATCACCGAAGATACTAGCACTCTGTCTGCAGCGAATCTGGCTGGTCGACGGATTGAGGCCGGGGCCTTTTCGCACCCACAGTGGCTGCGTTTGTGCTTCATCGAACGTCAACTGTTATGGGAGCGGCGGCTGACCACGACCATGTTGATGGAAACGTTCGGAATTTCGCGGCCTCAGGCTCAAAAAGACATCAAGCTCTATCAGCAGATCGCTCCGACAGCGATGAAACCCTACCAACTTGGTATTCCCTACCATCAGCCAACGGAAAGCTTTGAGCCGGTACTGTTATCGGGAGAAGACCTTCAGTGGCAGTCAATTGAAGATTACGCGCCGCCTAACGCTGGACATACCACAGAAATGCCAATGCTTAAGCGCCGGCATAATTTGCCTGTTCTGGCTCGATTGTTGTCGGCTATTGAGCACCAGCGGTCTATCGAAGCTGTGATCGCAACAATGAGTTCCCCAAAGGGCCGGACCAGGCGTTTAACTCCGACAGCTGTTGCCTTCGTTAACAACCGTTACCACGTTCGTGCCTTTTGCTGGGACCACATGGGTTATCGAGACTTCCTAATTGGCCGTTTCAAGAGCAATCCAGAAGTTGTTACGGCACCAAGGAGCGATAAAAGCTCGGGAAAAAATGCGCCCGCTTTCGAGCAGTACAACGGAGTACCACCTGAAGCAGATACCGATTGGGAACAGATTGTTGAGCTTGAGTTGAAGCCGAACCCACACCTCAGTGGTGAGCAGCAGGCATTAATCGCGTCTGATTATGAGCTTGAAGAAGGTGGCGCCTGGAAGCGGGTCACTATGCGCAAACCCTTGATCGGGTATTTCCTTGTCGACAATCGCATTCCTTCGAGCAAGGTCGAATACGAAATGGCTGTCCACGATAACCCTATAGCTTGGCCTGTCTTTGCCTATACAGCAGATTCGAATAGGCCTGCACACGAAGTTGGGTTCAAACCTAACTAAGCCGACAACTGCCGGCTTGGTCCAGTTCCGAACGGCACTCAGGTGCTAGCGAAATTTTGGTGCCTAAGGTCGACTCTGGATGCATCCAGGAGGTGTGAGCAAGCTGTCGCCATGATCTGGCTGTCGGTAAATCGAGACTTCTTCATCTGTCGCTCCTTCTGCGATCATTGTAAAAGTCTCTACTCAAAACCTCGATTATTTTCTGGGGGGATTACAGATCAAGCTGGTGCGCGACATCCGATCAGTGACTGCTTGAAGACCGAGATTCCCTCGCCTAGTTTTGTTATTCAGTACCAATTGAAGGAATTTCAAACAGAATCTTTGTCCATTGAATAGCCCCACTTTATCCCCAGATATGTATAAGCTAACAACATAAAGGCCGTCTATGTCTGAAAAAAATAGCGATGTTCGAATACTATGTCTCAATGGCGGCGGTGCCAGAGGGCTGTTTACAATTAGCGTACTCGCCGAAATCGAGCGTATTATTGAAGATAAACTCGGTCGGAACAACGTAAAGGCAGGCGACTATTTTGACCTAATCACAGGCACCTCCATAGGAGGAATTCTCGCACTTGGCCTTGCAGCAGGTAAAAGTGCACGAGAATTGGAAATAGAATTTCGCCATAAAGCCCCAGACATTTTCCCATCAAGGCCTTCCTGGCTTACGGCGTTACGAGCTGCTTTTCTGCCTCGGTACAAAAGCCAACCGTTATACGACACGGTTGCCAACATGGTGGGCGAAGAGACCACCTTCAACGATTTAAATCGTCGCGTGATGATACCCGCCGTCAATCTGTCGACGGGCAAGCCTCAGTTCTTTAAGACACCACACAACCCTGAATTCAACAGGGATGGCCGCCTGGCTCTCGTTGATGCCGCGATGGCTACGTCGGCCGCTCCTACATACTTTGCTCCCCACTACTGCAAAGATCTGGCCGCATATTTCGCGGATGGAGGTTTGGTTGCAAACAATCCTAGCTTTATAGGCCTTCATGAAGTTTTCCGCGACATGAAGTTTCACTTTCCCCATGCCGATGTATCTGCTGTGAGAATTTTGAATATTGGAACGCTCGGTGAAGAGTACACCGTGAGCCCTGCCGCGCTGAACTCAAAGTGGAATAGAGGTTACTTAGGGTTATGGGGGCTCGGGGCCCGGCTGGTGCTAACGACCATGACAGCCAACCAGCTTCTACACAAAGCAATGCTACTGAGGGAATTGAGGGACCACGATGCTGTCGACAACTATGTTTATCTGGACGACACAATCCCTAATGAAGCCGCGTCCGATATTACGTTGGATAATGCAAGCGAAAGTAGCCTTCGCAACCTTGAGAGCCGTGGAAAGCAGCTCGCCACCGTCGAGTTCACCAAGAATATAAAGTTACGGGCATTCTTTGAAAATACCGCTGTACCCTTCAAACAACATAAGCCCAGCCCCGAGGAGCAAAACTGATGACATGGAACTTCCACAACTATTACGCGAATCGCACTGAGGGCCTCATCGGGCAATTAATGCTCAGCGACACTCAACGTACTTCGCTCATAGCACTCCGAAAACGCGTTCGTGACAGGACGAGAGATATTTTTGAGGAAGCCAAGACGTTAGCTAAAGAAGCGAACGCTGGTTCGCTCACCACAGAAAGTGTTCAAGTAAAGCTTGCCGACACTGGGCTTAGGCACTTAACACCATCTGCGCAGAAAGAAGTCGCGCAACTTATCGCCCATATGGATGATACCGCTCGCCACGCCTTTCTATTGTTAACACCGAGATTTTGGACGCAAGGCAGCTTTCAATACAACACACTTAATCGACCTTTCGCCATGCCCCCACAGGAAATGGACATCGACGATGGCACTTACCTACCAATGGCGATGTTCGAAAATGAGCCGGTTATCGGCCATCGCTTTCTTCACCTGCTTGTCGACTCCTCTTTGCAATCCTTAGTCGCCGAAAATGCCAGCTGGGAATTTGAATCTAAGCGTACTTGTGCTCGCATAAAAATCCCTGAAATGAACACTCATATCGACGTCCCAATGTATGCAGTTCCAGAGAAGCAGTTTCTGGAAAAGCAAGCAGCACTAACGGCGCTAAATGAATCCAAATTTGAGTCCTACGATACATTGACGGACGCCTGGATGAACAACAGGTCAGCTTACGAACTCGATTCTGACTGCGTTAATCTGGCGCTACGCGAAGGCGAGCAGAAATGGATGAAGAGTGACCCGAAAATTGTTGAAGACTGGTTCCATGAGAGTTGCCAACGAATAGGGCGCCACCTACGCAAACTTTGCCGCTTCATAAAAGCCTGGCGCGACGCCCAATGGGACAGTGGCGGCCCGTCCTCCATTGCTCTCATGGCCGCCACCGCCAGTATTCTTGATCGCATGCCCCATGACGAGCGTGATTTTGGAGCAACAATGAAGCTGATAGCTGAACATCTGCCAGCAGAGTTTAACAACGGAGTGGAAAGTCCGGATCCTACCGACGAGAAGCCGCTCTTCCCTGCGAGTTGGAAGCATGGTGAGGTCGAGCTGAATATTGTAGAAAAACTCCAGAAACTGGCACTGGTGCTAACTGAAGCAGAAACTGCCGCAACGAAGGAGGATGCCCTGCAGATTATCAATCAAGCATTTGGCGACCGAGTGCAAAATCATGATTTGATTGTACAGAAAAAGTCCGCGCCAGCATTCCAACACGAGCCCAAGGCTGCCGACAAAGCCAAAAACATTAGTCGTACCATGGTTAGCGGTTAACACTGCGTGTTAAGTCAATTGCATCAGGTTCTGTTGGGCTGCGGATTTCATTATACCGCCGCCCAACAGCTTCCTGTGGACACACCGCTAAGTACCCATGACAAATCTTCGGGTTTCTACGTCAAGAACTACGAGTCGAGCGCCGGCCCCTTCACAATTGCCTTGAGTTTCAGAGGTGACCCACACATTGAACTTCCTTGGGCGTGTGTCCTGAGTTACCCCGACCAATATCGAGGACGGCTAATACCGCATCTTAACCTTGGATGGTTTCTCTGTTACGTGCAACAAATGGAAGCTGACTGGGACTCCAACGACTTATCATCAACTTACCAAGCAGTCGACACCCAAATCCAAAATACATTGGACAAAGCAGTATCATCGACCGACGAGCAAGCGGCTGCCGATGCTGAGGCTTTAGAGGGCGAGTTCGCTGCTTACTGGCTACCAAATAAAACGATTTATCTGCTCTCCGACCCTGAAGCTCGAGATAATTTGCTATGTCAAATGGCCATAAGAACATCTGCACCCTCATCTGGAATAGAACCCGATGTCGTAGAGTGGATAGCCTTTCACCCGAACCAGTCGTCAGATTGTCAGAGGTGGATAGAGCAGAGAGGCCTCGCGCTGATCGATGAAATCAGCCTCCTTACTCATCACGTCAAAGTTACTCCCTCTAGCTTGGTTGGCGCCGAATGGCCACCAAAGAACTTCAACGCGTTATTAAATTGGCTCTCTGAAGTCGATTCGGGAGCTCGCTCTCGGGTTCTCGAATGCCTTGCTCGCAATCCGGTTAAACGCCACGTTCTTCTCCTGGATGTCTTCCAACTGTTAGTGGCCAATTAAAATGACCCACTACTGGCCATTAGTTTTGACCCACCCCCGGGTGGCCGTCAGGCCACAGAACCAGCTACTGTCCCCGGCTTTTATCGATGGCCGGGGGCATGTTAGTGAAGGAGTGGGTTGTGA
>NZ_JBSXOI010000043.1:0-60710 GCF_056859395.1 Marinobacter sp. L-80 | reverse complement strand
CCATGCTTTAGGAGCGTATTTTGCTACCGGTCTGCTTATAACCATAGTCTTTGAAGCCTGGGCCACAGGCGCAGGCCAGCGCTGGAGCTACAATGATTCTATGCCCCTGTTTCCCTTCCTTGGCACAGGTATCGCCCCTCTAGCGCAGTGGATTATCGTTCCAACAGTCTCGCTCTTTGGTTTGCGTTGGCTCTACAGAGGCTGGCTTGATCTCAGACGTCAGGGCCGCGATCACCCCCAGCAATGAATGCCGGAGCCCCGGGCATCATATAAACCGCCCTACAGACAACTGCACATCCACACCAATCACGAGTGTGGCGGTCAGCGACACTACACTATTGATGATTGCCACCATTGCCAGACGTAGACAAGTACGATCACAATAATACGATGTTCCACTGTGACTGATCGACTCATCCATCACTCAACTCCGAAGTCCTTGCGAACGGTTGGCATTACGTATGCCACTCCCGGCCATGCCGGCACCAGATACAGCCGCAGTCGACGTGATTGCAGCTTATATCCCGTCGCTGGCTCCGCAAATGCAAACCCGCCAACGGCGCCAGCAGACGCCTGGCAAGTGTGGGCCGGTAGAGACGGCGCAAAAACTCGCGCGCATCCAGATGGTTTTCCTGGCGGCGCATGCACCAGCGATAACCGCGGTTACCCAGCAGCCCATAAAACGCGCGGTTCACCAACGCCGCCGCCATCGGACGCTCCAGGGATTCTCGCCAAAGCCGGTTGTAGTCGTCACCATGCAGCAGACTGCGTGCGGCCAGCACGCCGGAGGTGATGGCCGCGCGCATCCCGAAGCCCCACAGCGTATCCTGGAAACCGGCCTGCTCACCCGCTACCGGGTGCACCCCGGACAATGCGGTTACAGGGATACGGAAGTTTCCAACACCGCCGTGCGGCTGAGGATTCATCATCTCCATGCCGGCCAGCCTCTGAAACGCACTGACAGTTCGCTCCACATACTTTGCTTCATCCCTGAAACCAGTAAACATGCAACTCTTTACCGTTCCCTTGCCTCCCATTACCAAAAGGTAGGCATACCCTTTAGGGGCAAGGTTGTTATCACAAATTGCCCAGAAACCGTCCGGCATGGATGTATCGAAATGATAGCCGACCGCAATGGCATCGGCGGCCTTTGGGCCAGTCGCCAGGATGGCCGGGCCCCGGGCATGCCGCAGCCGGCTTTTGAAATGCACCTGCACGCCCAGTTCCCTGGCCTGTCTCAGCAACGCCGTGTCCAATGTGTCTGGCCCGGAGCCACGCTCCACCAGGTAGAACAGCGGCTCAATGCTCTCAATGGCGTACGGGGAATCCCAGGCATCAAAGGCGGTACCCCGGCGGCATGGAACTCGCTTGAAGTCGGTGGTGATTCCGAGTTCCTGCAACACCGCCAGGGCATCCTGCTGCGTGCTCCAGTTCTCCAACCCCTGAAGGTCCCGTTTGAAGCGGTGCCCCACCTCGGCCCGGGCCTCATGCACGATGACTGACCGCCCCGCCCGCGCCAGTGTGATGGCGGCTGCCAGCCCGGCCGGCCCGGCGCCGGCAATCTCGACCGCGCCATTTCTGTTGTCTGACATCATGGCTCCGATACCAGTCCCAGCCTCGTTGACGCCTATCATGTCCGCACCCGCCTTCCCCTCACCTTGTCACAAAGACATAAAACACAGCGATACCCGATCACTGGGCCTCCTTGAAGTCACGGATGTGCAGCAGGTCTTCCACCGGCAGCACGGCTATGATTCCGTCGCTGGCAAGCCCCTTGTGCACCGTTCGGGCAATGAGGTCAACGATCTCGTCTGCCTGCTCGGCTTCCGTGAATATCTCCACGCGAACGGAATCGGCCATGGTGTCCTTGGCTTAGTAGTTTTTATATCGACCACGGCCATGGGTTTTAGACACCGTCATACCGGAAAAACCAGCCGCGATCAGCGCATCCTCTACTTTCTTCAAGTCCAGACTGGAGAAGATCGCAGTCACTTTGCAAAACTTCGTATTCATTTCGCCTCCTCGTCAGTGAGCTGAAGAAGGATCGCTCCGGTTCTTCGGCTTGAAAATGACAGTTAATCACCCACAACTGAACTGACACTGAAAATAGGGAACAATCTGAAACCAGCCGGGGCTATACTGATTTAAGTCAAAGAAGCCTGGCCGCCCAGGCGAGACCCGCCACCCAGTCAATAAACGGCACCGGGTAAATACCCAGCAGCAGTATTGAGACGGCAACAATCAGAAGGGCGAGTTTCTCTACCCGACCCCGGCCGGCATCCGCCACCGCCTGCTGCATACCCGGTTCGCGCAGATACAGGGTGACGATCACCCTCAGGTAGTAGAACAGCCCGATAACGCTGCCGATAACGATCCCTCCAACAAGCCACCACCGGCTGCCTTCCACACCCAGGGCGATGATATAGAATTTACCGAAGAATCCGGCGGTCAGCGGAATGCCGGCCAGGGACAACATGCTCAGAGTCAATAATGCTGCCAGCCAGGGGCTGTGCCAGAACAGTCCCCTGTAATGGTGCAACCCGGAGGCATCCTCGCCACTGCCGGTGCCGGAGACATGCATAATCACGCCAAACGCCCCCATGGTGGCCACAATATAGGTGAACAGGTAAACCCCGGTGGTTTCCAACGCCAGGGGGCCACCTACTATAACGGCCACCAGCAGGTAGCCCATATGGGCGATGGAAGAGTAGCCCAGCAGGCGCTTCAGGTCAGGCTGGAACAGGGCCAGCAGGTTGCCACCGAACATGCTGAGAAGAGCCAGCAGGCTGATCAGGCCAAGGAGCCATCCACTGCCGAAGACCGGGGCCACCAGTACCAGCCGCAGCAATACCAGAAACACCGCCAGTTTGCTCACCGTGGCCAGCACAGTGGTCGCCGGCGCCAGACCTCCCTGGTATACGTCCGGTGTCCACTGGTGAAACGGTATGATGGACAACTTGAACCCCAGCCCCACCAGTAACAGTGCGGCGCCGCCCAGAATCCAGGGGTCCGGACTGCCAGCAACCCCCGCGGCGAGTGCCGTCAGCTCAAGGTGGCCGGTGCGGGCATAGATCAACGCCATGCCAAACAGCAGAAAGGCGGTGGCGGCGGCGGACAATATGAGGTATTTGATCCCCGCCTCCAGGGACCGTTCTGTCCGGAAACTGTACGCCACCATGCCGTACAAAGGCATCGACAGCAATTCAAGGCTGATGAACAGGGTGGCCAGGTGGTTGCTGGCCACAAGGCCCAGGGCACCTGTTACCGCGCAAAGCAACAACAGGTAAAACTCTTCCCGCGGCCCCCTGTAGCCGGCCAGGTAACCATGGCTCATGGCGGCGATAAACAGGCCGCTCACCAACACCAGCGCGCTGCCCATGAGGGCAAGGCCGTCAAAGATCATCAGCGGCGGCGAAGAGGGCGCGGCCGAGGCCAGCGGCAGGCTCGCCAGGGCCAGGGCCAGACCGCTGACAGTGACCGCCGCGGTACCACCGTGGTGGCGTCGCCAGGCGACGCCCAGCATTACCAGTACGGCTGTCGAGGCGACAATAAGCAGGGGCAGCAGCCCCACAAGATCGATCAGGGTCAGCATCAGTTCATCCCTCCTGCCCGGACCGGGCCCGCCATGAACAGGTCCGCCACCGGCCGGACCATTGACGCCGTGGTATCAAGCAGGGGTTGCGGATTCAGGCCCACTGCCAGGGTGAGTCCGATCAAGGCCAACATCATGCCGTACTCCCGCACATCCGGACCCGCGAGCAGGCCCGGTTGTTGTTCGCGACCGAAATGCACCCGCTGCATCATCAGCAGTGAATAGATCGCGCCAAGCACCAGCCCGGCGCTGGCGATGACCACCACCACCGGAGCGCTGCGGAAGGTACCGAACAGTACCATGAACTCGCCAAGGAAATTGGCCGTGGCGGGCATCCCCAGAGAGGCCGCCAGGAAAAACAAGGTCACGCCGGGCAACACCGGTATTCGGCCCCAGAGCCCGCCCATGCGACGCATATCCCGGGTATGAATGCGTTCAAAGAGCTGGCCACTGAGAATGAACAGAGCGGCACTGGAGAACGCATGGGCCACCATGAGTACGATTGCGCCCTGGATCGCCAGTTCGGATCCGGAATAAACGGCAATCAGCACGAACCCCATATGGGATATGCTGGCATAGGCAATCAGCCGCTTGATATCCTGCTGGCCGCAGGCCAGGACCGCGCCGTAAATAATACCCACGACCCCCAGCGCCATGGCCACCGGCGCAAAGGCCTGGGACTGTTCCGGAAACAACGGAATCGCAAAGCGCAGCATGCCGTAGGCGGCGGTTTTCAGCAGAATGCCCGCAAGGTCCACGCTGCCGGCAGTGGGCGCCTGGGCGTGCGCATCCGGCAGCCAGCCATGAAAAGGCACGACAGGCAGCTTCACCGCAAAGGCAATAAAAAACCCGAGCATAATCCAGAAGGACAGATTGTCGGGCACGTCGGCGTTCAACAGTGCGTCATAGCTGAAGGTTATCTCGCCGGAGCTGGTGTAATGCACGAACACCAGCGCAAGGATCGCCACCAGCATCAGCAGGCCGCTGGCCTGGGTGTAGATGAAGAAGCGGGTGGCGGCACGAATCCGGGTTTGCCCCGGGGAGCCGCTGTGCCCCCAGAGGGCAATCAGAAAATACATGGGTACCAGCATCACTTCCCAGAACAGGAAGAACAGGAGCAGGTCCAGCGCCAGAAACACACCCACCACGCCGCCCAGAACAAACAGCAGATTCAGATGAAAAAAGCCCACCCGCTCGACAATCTCTTTCCATGAGCAAAGTACCGCCAAGGCACCCAGAAAGCCGGTCAGCGCAATCAGGATCAGCGACAAGCCGTCCAGAGCCAGATGAATCTCGATGCCAAAACGAGGAATCCAGGGGACTCGCCACTCCAGCAGCCACGGTCTCTCGCCGGCGCCATAGGCGCTGAAATCACCGCCTGCCCAAAGCACGACGCTGACCGCCAGCACGAACAGCATGGTGGCCAGGGCAATCCAGCGCGGCGCCTGTTCGCCCCAACGCTCCGAGTGCCAGCACAGCATGCCACCGAGGAAGGGAATCAGAATCAGCCAGAACAGAATCATGCGCCACCTCCCTGAGTCATTACCAGGCCAACCAGTATCACCGTGGCACCGAATACCATCACTTTGGCGTAAGTCCGCAGCTGGCCGTCCTGGGACCGCACCAGGCCCGCATTGCACAGGCGGGCAATCACGGCCGGCAGGTTCATCCCCAGGTTAATAAAGTCGAAACGCAGCACGCGTACCAGGGCCTGCCAGGGCCGGACCAGTGTCCGGTCGAACAGGGCATCGAAGCCCCAGGCCCGGTTGAACAGGATCCAGAGCCGCGCCCCCAGACCCCGACCGACCTTTGCGTCAAGCCACCGGCGCCGCGCCAGGAACAGCCAGCCAGCCAGAGCCAGGCCAGCAAGCACCGCTCCGGTCGCCAGGAACTGAAACAGGGTGTGGCCGGCGTTCGTGGCATCATCGGGGGGCGGCGGGAACACCACCTCAAGCCCCGGGTACAGCCAGGCACCAACGAAGGTGGAAAGCACGGCCAGGATTGCCAAAGGCAGGTGATGCCTGAGGGGACTGGTGCCCGGCCGGGGATGGCGTGCATGATCACTGCGGGGCTGGCCATGAAAAATGCCCAGGATCAGCCGCACCGTGTACAGGCCGGTTAGCACGGCTCCGGTCAGACCCGCCGCGAACAGTCCGTAGTGGCCCGAGGCCATGGCCTGCCAGAGAATCTCGTCCTTGCTGAAGAAGCCCGCGGTTACCAGCGGCAATGCCACCAGCGACGCGCCCCCCGCCAGGAAACCGGCATAGGCGACCGGCAGTTTGCGCCAGAGCCCACCCAGCCGGCTCAGATCCTGTTCATGGTGGCAACTGATGATAACGGCCCCGGCTGAAAGGAACAGCAATGCCTTGAAGAAGGCGTGGGTCATCAGGTGAAAAATGGCCGCGTCAAACGCCCCGACCCCCAGCGCCAGGAACATGTAGCCGATCTGGCTCATGGTGGAATAGGCCAGCACCCGCTTGATGTCGGTCTGGGCCAGGGCCGCGAAGGCCGCCAGCAACAGCGACAGGGCTCCGATGATGCCCACCAGCCACATCACATCCGGTGCCAGCAGGAACAGCCCGTTCAGGCGTGCAATCAGATAAACGCCGGCGGTCACCATGGTGGCCGCGTGGATCAGGGCCGACACCGGAGTGGGGCCTGCCATGGCATCCGGCAGCCAGGTGTGCAGCGGCACCTGTGCAGACTTGCCCAGGGCACCGCCAAGGACCAGCAAGGCCGCAAGATTGGCAGTGACACTCCCCTCGGCCCAGACCCGTGGTGCCTGCTCCAGCACCAATCCGATATCGAGGGTGCCGAGTTCCACGAAGATCAGGAACAGCCCCAGGGCAAGGAATACGTCACCTGTGCGGGTCACGATAAACGCCTTGAACGCCGCCCGCCCATTAGCTTCGTTCTGATAGTAGTAGCCGATAAGGCCGTAGCTGCAAAGGCCAACGCCTTCCCAACCGAGAAACAGCAACAGCAGGTTATCGGCCAGCACCAGCACCAGCATGCTGAACACAAACAGGTTCATCCAGGCATAGAAGCGGGTTATACCGGCCTCGCCCACCATGTACCAGACAGCGAACAGGTGAATCAGGAAACCCACGCCGGTGATGATCGACATCATGACCAGCGAGAGACGATCAACCACCACGCCCATGGTCGGCTGGAACTCGCCCACGGAAACCCAGGTCCAGAGCGTGAACCCCTGGCTGTCGCCGGAGAAGGTCAGCAGCGCCCAGGCGGTGGCCAGCGCGGCCAGCCCCACGCTGCCCACGCCAATGGCCGCGCTGGCCCGCGGTCCCAGCCGCCCGCCGGAAAAGCCGAGAACAATGGCACCGGCCAGAGGTAACAGAAATGACAGTAAAGTCGCAGCCATCATCATCCACGCATCCTGCTGACTTCGTGCAGCTCAAGTGAACGGAAACGCTGGTAAAGCTGTATCATCAGCGCCAGGCCGACGCTGGCCTCGGCTGCCGCCAGGGTGATGACCAGCAGGAACATGGCCTGCCCGTCCGGCTGGTTCCAGGCGGTGCTGCCCACCACAAAGGCCAGCGCGGCGGCATTGAGCATGACTTCCAGGCTCATGAGAACGAACAGCATACTGCGCCTCAGCATCAACCCGGCCAACCCCAGGCTGAACAGAATAACGGCCAGGATCAGGCCATGCTCCATCGGGATACCAGTCATCGGGTGCCTCCACGGTTGCGATTGCCCCGGGGTTTGTTGCGCCGGCCCACGTGGGACGCCGTCACCAGCGCCGCCAGCAGCAGAATGGCGGCCAGCTCCACCACTATCAGCCATGGGCCGAACAGGGTGAGGCCGATGTCCCGGGCGGTTATCAGCTCACCGTCAATGGTCATGCCTGCCTGCCCGTCGCTGATCAGCGCCACCAGCGCCACCAGCAACACCAGAGCCAGCAGCGACGGCCCGAGCCAGTAGCCCGGACGTAGCCACAGGGGATCCCGCTTGGCCTCCGGACGCAGGTTGAGCATCATCACCACGAACACGAACAGCACCATTATGGCGCCGGCATAGACGATAATCTCGAGAGCACCGGCAAAGGGCGCACCCAGGGCGAAGAACACCAGGGCGACGGCAATCAGCGAAACAATCAGGTACACCACCGCATGCACCGGACTGGAGCCGCTGATAAGACCGACCGTGGCCAGCACCGCCACCAGGCCGCTAAGGTAGAATCCCAGCTCCATCAGTAGTTCCTTTTTTGGTCAGGGTAAAAGCGTACGGACATCCTCCGGGACCTCCTCGTTCTGTGCCTCACCTTTATCCTTGCCGGCGATAGCCATGCCGGCAACCTTGTAAAAGTGGTAGTCGTGGTCCTTGCCGGGGCCGTTGATCAGCAGATCTTCCTTCTCGTACACCAACTGCTGACGCTGGTACTCGCCCATCTCGAAATCCGGTGTCAACTGGATGGCGGAGGTGGGGCAGGCCTCTTCACACATGCCGCAGAAAATGCAACGGGAAAAGTTGATGCGGAAGAACTCCGGATACCAGCGGCCGTCGTCTTTTTCACCTTTCTGCAGGGAAATACAATCCACCGGGCAGGCCACCGCGCAAAGGTTGCACGCCACGCATCGTTCTTCGCCGTCCGGATCCCGGGTGAGTATGATGCGGCCCCGGTACCGGGGAGGCAGATAAACCTCCTCTTCCGGATAGTTCACGGTTTCCCGCTTGCGGAAGCCGTGCATGAATACCATCCACATGGTACGCAACAGCGACCAACTGGCCGGTATCAGCCATAACACCGACAACACCTTGTTTTTTCGCATCTTTCCTCCCTATGAACCGGTCAGTAGCAGCACCGCCCCGGTAGCCAGCAGATTGACCAGGGTCAGCGGCAGACACACCCGCCAGCCAAAGCTCATCACCCGGTCATACCTGGGCCGTGGCAGCGATGCCCGGAGCAGGATAAACAGCATCAGGAAGAAGCTGGTCTTGAGGGCAAACCACACAATGGGTGGCAGCCAGGGGCCCTGCCAGCCGCCGAAAAACAATGTCACGATCAGCGCGGAAACCAGCACCATGCCCACGTATTCGCCAATGAAAAACATGCCGAACTTCATACCGGAGTACTCGACATGGTAACCATCCGCCAGTTCCTGTTCCGCCTCCGGCTGGTCGAAAGGGTGGCGGTGTGTCACCGCGATGCCGGCGATCAGAAATGTGACGAAACCCAGGAACTGGGGAATCACGAACCACAGGCCTTCCTGGGCCGCGACGATGTCGCGCAGGTTGAAGGAGCCGGCCATGGCCACCACACCCATGAGCGACAGCCCCATGAACACTTCGTAGGACAGGGTCTGGGCCGAGGCTCGCAACGCGCCGAGCAAGGCATACTTATTGCCACTGGCCCAGCCACCGATTAACACCGCGTAGACGTTGATGCCGGCCAGCGCGAGGAAGAACAGCAGCCCGATGTGCATGTCCGCCACCCCCCACCCCGGTGTTATGGGGATAATAACGAAAGACAGCAGCAGGGAAGCGAAGGCAAGGTTGGGTGCCAGCATAAACAGGGCGCGGCTGGCAAAGGGCGGAGTCCAGTCTTCCTTGAAAAAGATCTTCAGCATATCGGCAATCAGTTGAAGAGTGCCGAATGGCCCTACCCGGTTGGGACCATAACGATCCTGCCAGAGGCCCAGCAGCCGACGTTCGACCACGGTCAGTGCCGCTCCCACCACGACCACGGCAAGCAGGATCACCAGCGCCTGGAACATGGCCCAGAGAGTGGCTGCCAGTTGTGGAGTCCACCAGCTCATGACTCACCTCCCGTGGGTTTTCCTAAAGTGAGTATCGCGCCCTGCCCCAGGCCGGGCAACAATCCCGCGGGCAGGCCAGCCCAGCCGGGGGGCCAGTCTTCCTGCTCCGATACCGTAATGTCCGGACCGCCAAACAGCATCAGGCTGTCGCCCTCACGCACACCAAGCAGCGTCAGACTGTCGCCGTCGCGCACGCCCAGCGCCTCGGCATCCGGGCGGGCCAGGATGACCACCGGCGCGGTCATCCGCTGCCGGACAGGTTCAGCCCGGGCAGACGTTTCCTCGCCCCCGAACACCCGTGGCAACACCAGCGCCCGCAGCCCGCTGCTGTCAGTGGCGCCGTCATCAAAGACCGGGTCGGGGTATTCGCGATGGCCGGGCTGAGGCCGAATCAATCTTATGCCCGGGTCCCCTCCGCGCAGGTGACCGCCCACTTCATCGGTGAACTTGTTCCACGCCTGCGGGGAATTCCAGCCCGGCGCCCAGGCGAAAGGTATCTGCTGCCGGGGCCGGTCAAATCCGCTGTAGCCTTCCATGGAGTAAGCGAAGGGTGTATCGGTATCCTGTGGCGGGCGGGGTTCATTTACATCGAGGTTGGCGCGCATGGCGGTGCGGCCGCTGTAACGCTGGGGCTCACGGGCCAGCCGCAGGCCCTCTATGCGATAATCGGGCCCGGGCGCGGCATCCACAATCCCGGCCAGGCCTGGATGGGCCCCGGCGCAGGCCCGGGTGGCCAGATCCAGGCTGATATCCCCGGGGGCTTCGCCCCGCAGCCCGGCGGCCAGGGTGTGTAACCAGCGCCAGCTCTCGTGAATTCGGGTCTCGGGGCGCAGGTAGGCCGGTTCGAACACCCGGAAGAAGCGCTGGGCCCGCCCTTCCAGATTTACCAGGGTTCCGCTCCCTTCCGCGAAACTGGCAGCAGGCAGGATGAAGTCCGCCCCCTCGGCGGTTCTCGTCCGCTGGTGGTCCAGCACCACGCGGGTGTTGGCACGGGCCAGGGCCTGCTCCACCCGGTCGGCGGGCAGGCGTTGATACAGGTCGTTCTCCAGCACCACCACCGCATCGGCCCGGCCCTCACTCAACTCATCCAGCGCCCAGTCCAGTGTCTGCCCCCCCATGAGCGACAGCCCGGTGCTGTTGGCCTCCCGCCGGATCAACACCAGCCCACCCTGCGCTGCCCGCCTGGACAGGGCCCGGGCAACCGCACCGGCGGCTTCCAGGATGGCCTCGCTGGCGAGGGAGCCGCCGCTGACAACCAGCGGCCGCGCCGCTTTTAACAGGCTGACGGCGATTTCTCCGGCCCGCTCCTGGCTGGCCGGGTCGAGGCCGTCCACCGGGGGCGCCGCCGGGTCGATGGCATGAGCCACCGCGAAACCGAGCCGGGCGATATCATCCGGCGCCAGGGCATGGCGGGCGACAGCGACACTGTCCAGCTCGGTGGGCGCTGGCCAGACAATGTGCAGCGGGTGGTACCGGTCCTGCCCCAGGGTCTTGACGGCCTCGGCATTCCAGGCCGGCACGCCGATCTGTTCAGCCAGTTCTTCCCGCCGTGACAGCACAGCCTGACGCAGATTCAGCCCCAGGCGCGCGGCGCTCTGGACCGGGTCCTCGCCCAGCACCAGAATGGCATCGTGGCGTTCTATTTCCCGGGGTGTCGGGGTGGGCAGTCCCGACGTTTCCTGCAGCCGGTTCATCATGGCCAGGCACGCCTGCTCCCGGGACTCTATCCCGGTGGAAAAGTTTTCCGGCCCCACCATGGCCAATAGCTGGTGATTGCTTTCCAGACTGGCCCGGGGCGATCCGATGCCGATGATGCGCCGGGCCTGACGCAGGGCGCCGGTGATACGCTCCAGGGCCGGATCCACCCCCAGCGTCACGGCCTCCTGCCCCGGCCGTTCGGTCCATTCCGGAACCCGCGGCCGGTCGGCGCGGTTGACGTATCCGTAACCAAACCGGCCGCGGTCACAGAGGAAGTGGCTGTTAACCTCACCGTGGTAGCGGTTTTCGATGCGGCGAATCTCGCCGTAGCGTTCCCCGGGGCTGATGTTGCAACCGACCGCGCACTGGTGGCAGATGCCGGGGGCATACTGCAGGTCCCACTTTCGGGTGTAGTGATCGGAATGACTCTGGTCGGTGAACACCCCAGTGGGGCAGACTTCGGTGAGGTTGCCGGAGAACGGGCTTTCCAGTGTGCCTTCGGCGTATCGCCCGAAGTAGATGTTGTCCCGGGCACCAAAGGCGCCCAGATCGGTGCCACCGGCGTAGTCATTGTAAAAGCGCACGCACCGGTAGCAGGTAATGCAGCGGTTCATTTCGTGGGCGATGAACGGCCCCAGGTACTGGTTGCGGCGAGTGCGCTTGTTGAACCGGTAGCGGCGGCGGTCATGGCCGGTCATTACCGTCATGTCCTGCAGGTGGCAATGGCCGCCCTCCTCGCACACCGGGCAGTCGTGGGGGTGATTGATCATCAGCCACTCCACCACACTAGCCCGGAAAGCCCGGGCTTCCTCGTCATCGATATCGATTCGGGTCTGGTCCGCCGCCGGGGTCATACAGGACATGACCAGAACGCCCTTGTTGTCGTCCTTGTCCTTGTACTGGCGCACCGCGCACTGGCGACAGGCGCCGACACTTCCCATGGCCGGATGCCAGCAGAAATAGGGAATATCCAGGCCCAGTGACAGACAGGCCTGGAGCAGGTTGTGCGCCCCGTTGACCTCGTAGGTTTTTCCGTCCACGTGAATCGTCGCCATGCTTGCTTCTGCCTTCACCTAGAAAGTACGATCACTGTTTGTTGAAAGTGACTGTTGAAACTAACGGTTGTTTGCCGGCGCGTCCGCTGCGACCCGGTCCGGAACGCCCCGGGTGTCGCCGCTTACCTTGCCAATGCCCTGCTCAAACTCCTGCCGGAAGTGCCGCAGCGCTGTTTCCAGCGGCATGGCGGCACCAGGGGCAAGGGCGCAGAAGGTCAGCCCCGGGCCACAGTCCGCCGCCAGCTTGTCGAGCAATTCGATGTCGCCGGCCTGCCCCTGTCCCTTTTCCAGGTCCCGGAGCAGTTTTACCACCCAGGGCAGACCATCACGGCACGGAGTGCACCAGCCGCAGGATTCCCGGGCGAAGAACTCCTCCAGGTTGCGCATCAGCGATACCATGCCCCGGTCCTCGGGGACCGCCATCATCAGGCCGGTGCCCAGCCGGCTGCCGACATTGGCGATAGAGTCAAAGTCCAGGGGCAGCTCCAGATGCTCCGGCAACAGGAAGCCGGTACTGGTGCCGCCGGGCAACCACGTCTTGAGCCGACGGCCTTGCTGCAGCCCCCCGGCCCGGTCGAGCAGCTCGGCCCCGGTGACGCCCATGGGCAGCTCCCAGAGGCCCGGCTCCGCAACCGGCCCCGACACGCCATAAAGCTTGGTGCCGCCGTCACCGGTACGGTTGCCGGACAGGTTCTGATACCAGTCAGCGCCATGGAGAATCACGGCGGGTATGTTGCACAGGGTCTCGACGTTGTTAACCACCGTGGGCCTGCCCCAGGCTCCGGACTGGCCGGGGAACGGCGGCTTGGCCCGGGGATTGGCGCGCTTCCCCTCCAGTGCATTGATCAGAGCCGTTTCCTCGCCGCAGATGTAGCGCCCCGCCCCGGTATGCACCGCGATGTCGAAATCGAACCCGCTGCCATCAATATCCGGCCCCAGCCAGCCGGCTTCGCGGGCCTCATCAATGGCCCGGTTCAGCACCCGGGCCGCCTCCACGTATTCACCCCGCAGAAAAATGTAGCCTTGCCGGGCGTTGTTGGCCCGGGCTCCGAGGATCATCCCCTCAATCAGCAGGTGGGGTTGCTGCTCCATCAGCAACCGGTCCTTGAAGGTGCCCGGTTCCATTTCATCCGCGTTGCAGATCAGGTAGCCCCGGGGCATGTCACCCCCCTGCAGCGTCAGGCTCCACTTGACGCCAGCGGAAAAACCGGCGCCGCCCCGGCCACGCACATTGGCGTCTTTCACCACGGTGATGATGCCCTGGGGGTCGCTCTCGGCCAATGCCCGGCGGACCGACTGATAACCATCCTTATCCAGATATTCGCCGAGCCAGACCACCTCGCCGTCGTCCCTCAGCCTCCAGGTCAGCGGATGGGTTTCGGGTTGACGCTCGGTACCGGATTGCCGTATCCGGCTGTGATAACGCAGCGGGTTGCCTTGACCTGAGGTGGATCCGCTCATTCGTAGCCCTCCAGCAGGTCGGACAGATCCTCCGGTGTGACCGGCCCGAAGGTTTCGCCGTCAATCATCAGCGCCGGGGCACCGTCACAGGCGCCGAGACAACACACGGGTAACAGGGTGAAGCGGCCATCGGCGGTGGTGGCGCCGTAGTCCACTCCCAGCTTCTCCACCAGGGCCTGTTTCAGCGTTTCATACCCGGTCAGGAAGCAGGAGCTGCTGTCGCAGACCAGGATCACATGGCGCCCTACCGGCTGACGGAAAATCAGGCTGTAAAAGGTAGCCACGCCGTCCACCGCGGCGAATCCCAGGCCCAGCAACCGCCCAACGGCCATGATGGCACCGTCGGGAACCCAGCCATGGCGGCGCTGGACGATTTTCAACGCCTCGATACAAGCGGCCTGGGGCTGCTCGTAGTGTTCCTTTTCCCGGAGAATCGCGGCTTCGTCGTCCGGGTGCAGTTCAAAACGGTCACTGCCGATCAGTTCGGTTGTGTGCGGGGTTGTTGCCATCATCAGCGATCCACGTCTGCCATTACGAAATCGATACTGCCCAGGTGGGCGATCATGTCCGGCACGAAGCCTCCGCGCATCAAGGACGGTATCTGCTGCAGGTGCGGAAAGCTCGGAGTCCGGATGCGGGTTCGGTAGCTCATGTTATTGCCGTCGCTGGTCAGGTAATAACTGTTTATGCCTTTGGTGGCCTCCACCATTTGCAGGGATTCGCCGGGTTTCAGAACCGGACCCCAGGACACCTGCAGAAAGTGCGTGATCAGCGTTTCGATGTGCTGCAACATCCGCTCCCTGGGTGGCGGGGTGGTCAACGGGTGGTCCGCCTTGTAGTCGCCCGCGGGCATGTGATCGACGCATTGCTGGATAATGCGCAGGCTCTGCCGCATTTCCTCAATACGCAGCTGACCCCGGTCAAAAACGTCTCCGTGCTGCCCCAGAGGCACCTCGAAGTCGAAGTTCTCATAGCCGGAATAGGGCCGCTGTTTGCGCAGATCGAAGTTGCAGCCAGTGGCCCGCAGGTTGGGACCGGTCACGCCCCATTCCAGGGCCTCGGTGGTGGTGAAGGCAGCCACATGCCGGGTCCGCTCCCGCACCAGGGCGTTTTTCATCATGGCCAGCTCGTATTCCCGCAGCCGCGGCGGCATCCAGTCAAGGAACTCCTGCACCAGTTGCTGCCAGCCCACGGGCAGGTCCTGGGCAAGGCCGCCGATCCGGTACCAGGCCGGATGCATGCGAAAACCGGTGATGCCCTCAATCACCTTGTAGGCCCGCTGGCGGTCAGTGAAGCTGTAGAACACCGGCGACATGGCGCCCAGATCCTGCAGGTAGGTCCCCAGGAACAGCAAATGGCTGCTAATACGGAACATCTCCGCCATCATCACCCGGACCGTCTTGACCCGGTCGGGCACCTCGATACCCGCCAGTTTCTCAACCGCAAGGACATAGGGAAGGTTGTTCATTACGCCGCCGGTGTAGTCGATGCGGTCGGTATAGGGAATGAAGCTGTGCCAGGTCTGGCGCTCGGCCATTTTTTCCGCGCCCCGGTGGTGATAGCCAATATCCGGCACGCAGTCGATGATCTCCTCGCCGTCCAGTTGAAGCACGATCCGGAAGGCACCGTGGGCAGAGGGATGATTGGGGCCCAGATTGAGGAACATGAACTCGCTGCCATCCCGCTCACGCTGCATGCCCCAGGCTTCCGGTTCGAATTTCAGCGCCTCCTGCTCCGTCTGCTGCCCCTCCACTGTCAGGGTGTAGGGGTCGAATTCCGTGGCCCGCGCGGGATAGTCCTTGCGTAATGGGTGGCCATGCCAGGTGGGCGGCATAAGCAGCCGTTGCAGATGGGGATGGCCGGTTGCGGTAATGCCGAACAGATCCCAGATTTCCCGCTCATACCAGTTGGCATTGGCAAACACCCGGGTCACGCTTGGCAGGTTCGGGTCGCCACCGGTCAGCGCCACCTTGATGATCAGGTCTTCATTACGATCCACCGACAGCAGATGATAGAAGACCGTGAAATCCGCGGCTGGTAGCCCGTCACGGTGGGCACGGAGCCGCTCGTCCACGGCAGAGAGATCGTAAAGCATGGAAAAAGACGCCGGCGGCGCCTTCAGGTGGCGCAGTATCTCCACTATCCGCTCACGTCGCACCCACAGCACCGGAAGCCCGGTCAGGGTAGGCTGAACGTGCTCGATGTGTTCCCGGAATCCGTCCAGAAGCCCGAGGGCCCGGTCAATGCCGGACTGGGCCGGTGCATGCCTGTCGAGAGCGTCTGTGCTCATGATGCTGACTCATCTCCTGTCAAGGTTGGGCAAATCGGGAGGCGGCGCTCAGAGTTTGTCCGGAGTCCTCAGTTCGGTGGCCTCGATTCGCTGGCTCCGTTTCTGCTCCCGCTGGGACCCCATCTCGGCCTTGTAAACCCCTTGATCCCCCACGACCCAGGACAGCGGCCGGCGCTCCTCCTGAATCGAGTCCTGCAACAACTGAAGTGCCTGCAGGAAGGCCTCGGGCCGCGGCGGACAGCCCGCTACATAGACATCCACGGGCAAGAACTTGTCAACCCCCTGAACCACCGAATAGATGTCGTACATACCGCCAGAGTTGGCGCAGGAGCCCATGGAAATGACCCACTTGGGTTCCAGCATCTGATCGTAGAGCTGCTGAATAACCGGAGCCATTTTGATGAAACAGGTACCCGCTATCACCATAAAGTCGGCCTGCCTCGGCGAGGCGCGGATCACCTCCGACCCGAAGCGCGCAATGTCATGGGGCGAGGTAAATGCGGTAGTCATTTCCACGTAGCAGCAGGACAGACCGAAGTTATAGGGCCACAAGGAGTTCTTGCGCCCCCAGTTCACCGCCGAGTTGAGGACGTCACTCAGCTTGCCGGTGAATACGTTGCGTTCAAGCTGGCTTTTGACGTATTCCTCCGATGACTGCCGGCGCCCCATCGGGTAACGGTCACTGGATTCCTGCTCTTCCTCGGCCCGTGTCAGTCTGTAAGGCATGGCTGGTCTCCATATAAAGGTTTGCTGACAGTGATCAAGGTCCGGACGACAATCATCGGGAACTGAATACACCCTGGAACCGAACGATTAGCCCTCCCCGTGTCCCTGAGAACCCTCGGGGGCCCACTCCAACGCCCCGGAGCGACTGTCGTAGAGCAGGCCGGCAAGCAGTATCAGGATAAAAACCGCCGCGCCCCAGAACCCGCTCCAGCCCGTTTCCGGAATCACAACCGCCCAGGCAAACAGAAACACCGCCTCAATATCGAAGATCACAAAGAGCATCGCGACCAGATAAAACTTGACGGAAAACCGCTGGCGGGCGTCACCGACACCGACAATACCGGACTCAAACGGGATGGTTTTGCTGACGCCATGGCTGCGCCCGCCAAGCAGGCTGGAAACGCCTGCCATGAAGGCACATAAGCCGAGGGCAGCGATCACAAAAAAACCGGTTGCCCAGTAGTTGACCAGCAACTCATTGACCGTGTCCGACATACCCCCTCCTGTTCTGAATCATCATCCTATCCGCCCAGCCTGAAACGGAACTGAATCAGCAGAGCAATCGTTCTCAATTTTTGATCCCGATCAAATTCACAAGACTGTTTCCAGCCGGCCTCAGTCAGCAGAGCGCACTACTCACTGCCATAAATCAAGACCTGCAGGAAACAGCAACTCCGCGGGCATAATCGAGTAGAGCAAGGTATCTGAAGGCTTCATACTGGCGCTGCTTTGAAAGCAGGTACCGCACAGACTGTGTTGTCTACTAATATGGCTTCATCGCACCGATTGAGGCCTTCGTGCAGTAACCATTGCCAGCACGATTGCCAACATCGCCAGGGGAGGAATTAGGACGACGACCACGCTACCAGTCCCAAGAGAAAGAACTGGGCCGCCAGACCGAGGATCAGCGTGGCAGCAAAGGTTGTCACTACCACCGTGCCAAGAGCTTTGCCCACCGGCGCGAATTCCGTCGCCGCCTGCTGGTACATGGGCACGACAATGCGCAGATATACCGCCAGTGAAAGTACACTGTTGGCAATTGCAACCACCGCCAGCCAGGTGAATTGGACATCAATGGCGGCGGCGAACAGCAGGAACTTCCCAACGAAGCCGGCAAGTGGCGGAATCCCGACCAGCGATAGCAGAAAGACCACCATTGCGATGCCAATAAGCGGTTGGGCGCGCCCCAATCCGTCAAAATCGTTCAGAGTCCGTCCGATATTGGCGGCAACGGCGAAAGCGCCCAGATTCATGGCCGCATAGGCGGCAGCAAACAGTATAATGGATGGCAGAGCAAGTTCACTGGCGCCGACTGCCAGGATACCCAGAAGGAAATAGCCGGATTGGGCAATCGACGAGTAGGTCACGGAGTTCATTATGAATTCTTGGTGCAGATCAGACATTCAGGCTTTCGCCGGAAACCGCCCGGTCAGCCGGCCGGCACCGCAAAAAGGAGGACAAAAATGAGTGCCAGCGCAACCAGGAAGAAACGTACCCGCTCACGCCGGTTGCGGCACACCGTCAGGGCCACCAGACATTGCAACAGGTAGTATAGGGCGAAGGCGCGTGACGCCAGCGCGATCACCGTAAAGGTGGAACCGGACCAGGCCAGCGCCATAGCCGCACCGCCTACCAGCAGGTAACCCCAACGCTGGGTGAGGCGCCGCCGCGTCACTTCCTCCAGGTTCGCCGCAGCCGCCAGGGTGTCCGCAACGGCAGCGGAGAACTGCGACAGGCCGGCGGCGAGGATAAGCGGCGCCGAAAGAAGTACCGAGACCGAGGCAACCACCTGGATCAGGCTGTTATCTGCGTATTGCCCGTCCAGAATTGGCACCAGGGGCAAGACCACGGCGACGAATGCCACGTAGACCGTGAGAGATACATATTGCGACCAGCGCGAGGCGTGGATCCGCGTCCAGGTATCAAAACTCTGGCCGAGATAGCGCGGCGTTTCGAAGCCCTGCACCACGATCAGGGTACCGGCCACCATGGTCACCATTTCCCAGCCGGAACGTTGCGGCATGGATGGCAGCACAAAGCGTCCGGTGTCCAGAAAGTCGCTGATGTCACGCAGGGCGAAGGCGGCCAACAGCACAGCGAGCACCAGGATGGTCACATACAGAGCCCACCGCTCCATCCGCTCCAACGGTCTCAAGCCACCCATGATGCCAATTGCAGTAATCACGCCGATCACCAGCGTGGTAAACAGGCTCTTGTTGAAGCCCGAATCCAGTCCGAAAGCCCCGAGCACGAAGGCGCTCAGGATATGAATGTAGAGGCACACGGACACAATATAAGCCAGGACCAGCGCCCCATCCGACAGTCGTTCGAGCGTGAGCGTCAGACGTTGACTGCCCGCTGCCAGCACCGGTTCAGCACACAGAATGTTATGGCGCACGACGGCACCGGTGTGAAAAGCGACAAAAGCCACCGCCAGCATCGCCCATAACGAATACGGCCCCACACTACTGGCCAGTACCGGTACGATGACCAGGAAGCCACTGCCGAAAATGGACGCCAGCGGTGTGCTCATGGCCGGCACGATGGCCAGCGTCGCCGGGCGGGGCACTAGGCCGGCCACTCCACCAGTCCCGCAAGAAAGAACTGGGCCGCCAGGCCGATGATCAGTGTGGCGGCAAAGGTGGTCACTACCACCGTGCCAAGACTTCTGCCCAATGGCGCGAATTCCGTCGCCGCCTGCTGGTACATGGGTACGACGATGCGCAGGTATACCGCTAGTGAAAGCACACTGTTGGCAATCGCCACCACCGCCAGCCAGGTGAACTGGGCATCGATGCCGGCGGCAAATAGCAGGAACTTGCCAACGAAGCCGGCGAGAGGCGGAATACCGACCAGCGACAGCAGGAAAACCACCATTGCGATTGCGGTCACGGGCTTTGCACGGCCCAGCCCACGGAACGCATCCAGCACACGGCCAGTTGCCGCGGTAACGGCAAAAGCGCCCAGGTTCATGGCCGCGTAGGCGGCAGCAAACAGGATAACCGATGTCAGCGCGAGTTTGCTTGAACCCACCGCGACGATGCCCAGCAGAAAGTAGCCGGACTGGGCAATCGAAGAATACGCCAACAGCCGGATGACGTTATCCTGCACCAGCGCGGCGAGATAGCCGTAGGTCATGGTCAGAACGGCCAGACCCGCGATGACGGCAGTCCAACCACTTTCCGGGGGCAGACCGCGAACCACCTGAGCAAGTGCGAACAGAGCCCCGATCTTGGGCACCACGGACAGGTAAGCCGCTATCGACAGCGGCCCGCCCTCGTAGGCATCTGGCGCCCAGAAATGAAACGGAACCAGCGATGCCTTGTAGCCAAGGCCGATAACGACAGCCACAAAGCCGATGATGACGGCCATAGGCATGGTATCCATGCCCGGCAGATCAGCAAGCAAGGTGGAGCCGGCGGCACCGAACCAGTAACTCAGACCGAAAATCATGATTGCACCGGTGACCGAGGCAAACACGAAGAATTTCATGGCGGCTTCGGTGGCCGGGTCGGTATCCGGGTAGGCAACCAAGGCGAAGGTGGCCAGGCCGGTCAACAGTGTGCCCAACACCAGGAACATCGTATCGCCCGCGCCGGCCAGAACCAGGGCGCCGAGGGTGGCAAAGCACAGCAGGCTGTAGACCGTACCCTCACGCGCGGTGCCTCGCACATCCACTCGCGCTAGTAGCATGGAGAGCACGGTGGCCGGCAACAGAATAAGCTTGGCCCAGACACTGAGTTCGTCAATCCGGAAGCTGCCGCCGAACACCGTTGTGTCCGCGCCAATCAGACGCAACGTCAGCCCCGTGGCAGCGAGCAGCCCGATGACCGAGACCACCAGCGCTATTCGCGGCCGGCGCAGCATTTCCGCAATCAGCGCGCCGACAGCCGTTAACAGTACGGCAATTTCCGGAATCAATAATGCAAGATCACGGGCCATTACAGCACCAGCGCCGATGTGGTCCGGTGAATGATGTCCAGCACCCAGGACGGTGCCACGCCGGTGGCAACCGTGAGTACCAGCAGTGGCGCCACGGCAAGCCATTCCCGTACACTGAGATCGGGCATGGCCTGCCAGCGCTGTCTGGGCTCGCCCAGAAAGGTTTCGCGCAACGCCTTGAGAAAGGTGCCAGCGATGATGGCAATGCCCAGAATCACAACAACCGCTACGGGCGCGCTACCCAAGGTGGCGAGAAATATCTGGAACTCAGCCGGAAAGTGCGCCAGCCCCGGCAGGCCCAGGGACGCAAAGGCCGCCAATATAAATGACCAGCCAAGCATCGGGACCGTCTTGAGCAGACCGCCGAACTCACCCATTTCACGGGTATGGGCGCGGTCCTGAATCATGCCCACCAGCAAGAACAGGGCGCCGGTAACCAGACCGTGACTGAACATCTGCAACACGGCACCATCCAGCGCGACGGCACGCACCGAGGAGTCCAGAGTCAGTGCGGCCACGGCGACGCCGACGATCACATAGCCCATGTGATTAACTGAGGTGTAGGCAACCAGGCGCTTGAGGTCGCTCTGAGCCAGGGCGGCAAAAGCCCCGTAGAGCGCGCTGACGACACCAAAGATCAGAACAACGACCCCCGCTTCACGGAAAGCATCGGGGGTCATTTGCAGGGCAAAGCGGACCAATCCGTAAGTGCCGAACTTCAGCATGATGCCGGCCAGGATGACACTGCCGACGGTCGGCGCCTGAACATGAGCGGCAGGCAACCAGGTATGCAGCGGCACCGCGGGGATCTTTACCGCAAAGGTGATCAGCATAGCGACCAATGCCCACATAGCCGCCGCCCCTTCCAGTGGCGGATTCTCGATCCAGGCTCGCATGTCGAAGGTCGGTTCAGAGCTGCCGAGGTAAAGCCCCAGGATGGCGAGCAACAGCGGCAGGCTGCCCAGCAGCGTGTAAATAAAGAACATTAGGGCTGCACGCTGCCGCTCCTCGTGTCCCCACCCGGCGATCATGAAGTACATCGACACCAGGGAAACTTCGAAGAAGACGTAGAACAAAATCCCATCGAGAGCGGTGAAGGTACCGACTGCCGCAGTCTCCAGAAGCAGGGCCAGGGCCACGTAGGCGCGCGGACGTTCACGAAGCGACGAAGCGTAGATGAACGCAACCAGGAAAAGCACGGCACTCAGTAGCACCAACGGCAGGCTGATGCCGTCGACCCCCACCCGGTAGGCGGCGCCAATGGCCGGGATCCATTCCAGCTCCTCGACCTGGGAAAAGCCTACGCCGCTGACACCCCGCAGCCACATGGCAACGGCAAAGGCCAGTGTCAGGGAGGCGGTGGCGATGCCGATGCCGTGCACGGTCTGTGCCGTCGGTCGTGGCAGGGCCAGGATCAGGACGGCGCCCGCCAGGGGCAGGAACAAGGTGATGGAAACGAGTGGTAACATGAATATCGGATTCCCTTTAGAAACTAGAAACGCAGCTAGAAACGCAGCAACGTCACAAGCAGCACGACCAGTCCCACGGCCGTAACCGAGACACTGACGGCCAGCTCACGATGGATCAGACCACTTTGCAGCGCGCGGGCGCGATCCCCCAAAGCCCGCACACCTGCCACCAGGGCGAAGATCAGGCCATCGATGCGGCGCTCGTCGCTGGCGCGCGCCAGCCGCGCCACCGCGAGCCCGGCCTGGCCGACATTGAGGACGGCTGCATACAGGCGACCTTCCAGCCACTCACACCCCCGGGCAACGGCCATTGCTGGCCTCCCGACCCAGACCGTAAGCCCGCCGCCAACGGCAAGTCCGCGTCGTGCCCACGGGTAGACCGGCCCTAGCAGGCGGGGAGCCGGCACGAGCCAGCCCAGGCCCAGCCCACTCGCGGCAGCAAGGAGCCCAAGCAGCACGGCCACTGTGCCTGCGGTGACGGCGGGCAGATCAAGAACTGCCTCGATGGGGCCGAAGGCCAGGCCGAGGGTAGTGGCAGGGACCACCAAACCCCAAATGCCCACGCGCATCCAGGCACTACCAGCAACCGGTCGGGTTTCGCCGGAGCCTCGCCACAGCAGGCGCAAGGCCCGGGCCATATAGCCGCCGGTCAGCAGGGTACCGGCCAGCGCCAGGGGGCCGAGCCAGGCGGCGCCCTGCGCAGACAGGGCGGCGGCGATTACCGCGTCCTTGGAGAAGAACCCGCTCAGTGGCGGAATACCGGCCAGTGCCAGCGCCGCCAACGCAAAGCCGGCAAAAGCCCAGGGTCTGGCGCGGCCAACGCCCTCCAACTGATCGAAACTGGTACCCCCGCGGGCATGCTGGAAGTCGCCGGCGGCAAGAAACAGGGTGCTCTTGATGGCGGCATGGGCGAGCAAATGCAACAGGGCAGCCAGCGGAACCCCGGCGCCGACCGCGACCAGCATCAGGCCATATTGACTGGCAGTGGAAGCCGCGAGCAGGCGTTTGAGATCACGTTCGGCAAGTGCAATGACCCCGGCTGCCACCGTGGTAACGCCACCGACAAGTCCAACGGCGAGCAGGACCTCGGGGCTCAGCAGCGGGGCCGAACGGATCAGCAGGATGGCGCCCGCCGCCACCAGCGTGGCCGAGTGCAGCAGCGCCGAGACCGGTGTCGGCCCCGCCATGGCACGCATGAGCCAGTCCTGCAAGGGGACCTGGGCAGACTTGCCCATGGCGGCCAGCAGCAACAAAAGCCCGGCGGCGGTCGATGCACTGCCGCCGGTCTCCAGGGAGGCGGCAATCTCGCCGGTACCGGCCGACCCAATCAGCATAAATACCGCCACGTACAAACCCAGATCGGCGCTACGAGTGTAGAGGAAAGCGCGACCGGCGGCATCCGCGGCCTCGGGTCGCTGGAACCAGAAGCCAATCAGCAGGTAACTGCACAAACCGATCAATTCCCAGGCCGCCAGCAACAGAACCCAGTCGCCGGACAGCACCAGCGCCTGCATGGCGGCCAGGAACAGGGACATCAAGGCGTAGAAGCGGCACAGGCCGGACTCCCGCTTCATATAACCGACTGCATGAATCAGCACGAACGTGCCCACGGTGGCCACCGCCACCGCCAGCAGCGCCGTCAGCGGTCCGGCGACCAGTCGAAGTGGCATTTCCGGCAGACCGGGCAGAAGCAGGGTTTCGGCCTGACCGCCGGCGACCCGGGCCAGGAGCCAGAGACTTCCTGCCAGGCTGAGCGTTGCGCCGGCCAGGGCCAGCGCAGGTCCGCCCCGACGCAGTATCAGCACGGCCAAGGCGGCGAGCAGGGGTGGCAGTACCGGCAGCACTACGGTACTCATCCTTTAAGGTCCCCCGCTTCTTCCATCTCTACCGAGCCCCTGGCCCGGAAGCGTGCGATCGCGACGCCGAAGCCGACCGCCATTTCAACCGCCATGACCGTCATTACCACCAGCGCGAACATCTGGCCGGAGTAGCTCTCGGGATGCAGAAAACGCCAGAAGGCAACCAGGTTCACCAGCGCGCCCGCGAGAATCAGTTCCACTCCCATCATGATCATGACCAGATTGGTCTGGGACAGCGCACCATAGACGCCGACGCCGAACAGGATCGCGCCGGTCACAAGCGCCAGGATCAGGATCAACGTCATTCCGAGGTCTCCTTGGTTTCCGTGCCGCCGTTACCGGACAAGGTATACACCGGTATCGCCACCGCCGTGGCCGCGATCATCGCGGTCAGGATAGTGATACCGGCGGTTTCGAAGATCAGCATAGAACGTCCCAGCAACTCAATGCCCAGCGCCCGTGTCTGCATCTCGGCATCCGGCGCCTCGACAGTCACCGGCCCCCAGTCGGCCAGAAGCGCGACCGCAATCGCTGCGCCGCCAGCAACCACCCCGGCGCTTATTGAAAAGCGCTTCTGGTGAGTCATCTCCATGCCGCCGAGCCCGCCTGGGTCCATCATGAACATCACCATGAAAATCGCCATGATGCTCATCTCCGTGGCCATCATCATGATCTGCAGCACGCCCAGGAATTCGGTCTGCATCGCCAGGAACATGCAGCCGACGGCAGTCTGAGAAAACAACAGCGCCAGCGCGGAACGCACCATGGACGATGTGCGAAACACCACCACGCCGAAGCCGATGGCGGCCAGCCCGAAAACGGCAACAAAAAAAGCCTGAGCGTACATTATGGAACCACCAGAACCAGTAAACCGACAACAATGATATTGAGCAGTGCCAGGGGAATCCCCAGGGTCCAGCACCACCGCATCAGATCCGCCTCGCGAATGCGCGGCAGATAGCGACCGGCCAGGAGCATCGACACGGCCACGGCCAGGGTCTTGATCAGGCTCCAGGCCCAGGGCGGCAGCAGCGGCCCGTGCCAACCGCCGAGGTAGAACACCGTGGTCGCGGAAGCCAGCGTGATCACCAGCGTCAGCCTGGCCAGGCGCAACACCCCCAGGCGCACGCCGGTGTATTCCGCGTCCACACCCCCGCCCAGTTCCCCGGGTGCGGTTGGCAGATCAAAAGGCGCACGAAACGCCAGCGCCATGGCGGCAATGAAAAACAGCACGAAACCAAGCGGCTGATAGACAATGTTCCACAAGCCGTCTTGGGAGCCAACGATCACCGTGGTCACCAGGGATTCGGCGCGCATCGCCACCGCAGTGATGGGCATGACAATAAGCATGGCGTAGGCGATGAGCTGGCCAAGGAATCGCCAGCCGCCGATCATGGCGTAGGCGCCATTCGGGCCCCAGCCGGCCATGATCAGCGCCACCAGCACATAGGCAAGCGCCGCGTTGATGAACAGCGCACCGGTAGCCAGATCCGCGATCACCAGGGTCGGCGCCAGCGGCAGAACCGCCGCGCCAAGCACCGCGACGATCAGCAGTAGCACCGGCGCCGTCTCGAAAAAGACCCGGTCCGGCGTGCGCGGTACAATGGATTCACGACCGAGGTGCGCCAGGCCGCTGAGTAGGGGCGCGGCCGGACGCAGGCGGCCCGTTGTCGTCCAGCCCTCGACCACGGCGAGCAGCCAGACGCTACCAAGCAACGCAAGCAACACGATGACGAAGTTCACGAGATCACCTCCCAGGGCGAAAGGTCAAGTGATCCGACCGCCACCAGTGCGTCGCCCAGTTCCCGGCCCTCGACAAGCTTTGCGACCAGGCCGATATGGTGACTGCAGGCGGTGTCCAACCTGTAGGATTTCACCTGGCCGTGTTCCAGAATCAGGCTCAGTTGAGCCTCGCCGCGCGGGGTTTCCACGGTGGCCTCACCGGTGCCTGATCCACGCCCGATGTTTCGCAAAACAGGTAGCCCCGGCTCCCCGGTTGCCTTGATGTAGTCGAGGCTCGTGATGATTTCGTCCAGGCGCTGCCACAGGCGCGCCCAGGCATCTCCGGCGTCGTCAGCAGCGCGCGCCACGGGGCCACTCAGGCCCGCAGTGCCCGATGGCAGTACGCCGATCCCCTTCAATCGCGATTTGAGCAAAGGCGTTCGCCCAAGACGAGCCGCCAATGCCTGCAGAGCGGGCGTCAGTTCCACAAGCCGTTTTCCACTGGCGCGGCGGATCTCCAGTTGCAGGGTTGCGGCACGATCCGTCAACCAGGCGAAGCCGAGCTGGCGCCCCGTTTGCGCCAGCCAACCCAGGTGACTGGCGATGCGCTCACATTCAAGCGCCACAGCCCGGGCCTGATCGGTTGCCGAATCGTTCTCCAGACCAGCCGCCCGCTCGATTGCCAGGCAGGCCAGCAGTCGGTAGCTCACGCTGGCCAGTGGCATGGCCGACGCCAGGCGCTCGATAAAGGTCTCGGCGCCGATCTCCTTGCCTTCTTCACTCTCATTGATCATGCCCACCAAGGATGTGGCCTGTCCTTCTGTTACGCCGTCACCGTCAAGAGTCAGCGTCAACTTGAGCCCACCAGGCAGACCGGGGAAAACCGGACCGAACGGCACCTCCATCCAGTCCATCGCCAACCCGTCGGCGCTACGAGGCAGGTCCTTGGTCACTTCAATCATGGACATGAATCCCGAGGCGCCGTGGTCATGACCACTATGATCATGACCACTATGACCGTGACCACCATGATCATGGCCGCCATGTTCGTGGCTATCATGACCGTGCCCACTGTGATGGTGGCCACTGTGATCATGCCCAGAACCTTTCTCCTCCGCGTCGCCGTCGGACTCACCGTGCTGGTGCTTGTGTCCGTGATCATGATGGTTTTCGTGCGAGTGCTGATGACCCTCGTGCTGCTCATGATCGTGCTCATGCGAATCATGATGGTCATGGCAGTGACCATGATGGTGTTCGTGTTCATGGTGTTCGTGCTGCTGCGCATGATCATGATGCTGGTGTTCGTGCTCATGGTGCCGGTGCTCGCGATGATCGTGCCCATGGTCATGCTCGGGGGCCGGCTCCCCTGCCTCCCGGGCGACCAGGTCCATGCCACACTTGGGGCAACTACCCGGCTCGTTCTGGACAACTTCCGGGTGCATGGGGCAGACATACTCTATCCTGGCGTGCAGAACAGGGGCGTCGAAATCCTCGGGGGAGTCTGAGAATGCGCCCTTGGCCAGCGCGCGCTTCAACCAGTCAACCGCGTCGATCAGGCCGGCTTGCGAAACACCCGCGGAAAAATCAGGGTCCGGTAGCGTTGACGGCGTCTGTCCGCCCAAATTGACAATGGCTCGCGGCCTCGGCATCTGCGCATAGAGCACCGCCACGGCCTCGTTCATTTTCTCTGAAAGCTCGCCGATAATCAGGAGCATGCTCGCATCGCGAGGTGTCGCGGTGATGCGCATACCTGCCGCTGTCACATCCAGGCCATGGGACAGTGCCACTTCAGGCCCCGGGACGATCAGGCAGCTCAGGTTGCCCGCGAGGGCCCGGGAAACCCACTTCTGAAGTACCGTGAACCGCTCCTGCCGCTGGCGCGCGCCCGTAATGCTCATTGTCGGGTCAGAAGTCATTGCCGCCTCAATGCCCCCTGACTCCAGCCGTAGAGCAAACCAAGAAAGAGAATGGCAAGGAACACCCCCATGTCATACAAAGCAACCAGCCCTACTTCCCTGTATACAACTGCCCAGGGGTACATAAATGCCATTTCCATGTCGAAGGCCAGAAAGAGCAGCGCGTAGCCGTAGTACCGTGCGTGATAGCGGCCCCAGACCGGGTCCCGTGACAACACTCCGGAACTCGCTGGCACGTCCTTGCCCGGCTCCCGACGCGTCGGGCCCATGGCACGGGCAATCCCAAACAGGGCCAAAACCGTAGCTGCGATGCCAAGCACCAAGGCAAGCAGCAGACCGTACTGCTCCAAAATACTCATCATCCAATCCTCAAGTCGCGCAACGGAGTCTGCACTCCGATAGCGTTCTCCAGAGACAAGATCAATATGCCCTTAACTCGCTTCTTGGTTCCGCATGGGCGAACCGTACTTCCCGAGCAAACAGAGGCTAAAAACTCACCCTCAGATATCCTTACTCCAGTCCATGATGCTTCCCTTCATATACCTTGACGTTCCTTATCTTGCCTCCCTCATTGAGCAATTCGAAATCATTTCCAGACAAAGGCTTTATCTTGTTACAAGAATAGTCGCGACCATAGACAGATGTGCAAAATTTACCGTCTTTGACCTCCCATCTTCCGATATAGTGGGTAAGGTTTCCCTGCTGTTCGCGATATTTGGTCATTCCATAGATCGAACCATCAGGATCATAGTACTCATGAAAAGTTCGAGTGCGAAAATTGTCCTGAGCATCTCGGAATTCCATTTGCACCGTGTTTCCGACGACAACATCTGCGACATCTTCGCCAGAAAGAACTTCTTCAGCGTGCAAAAATGGCGCTTGCAAAAAAGTCAAAAATACGAACAGTTTAAAATTTATTGCTTTCATCTGGTTATCTCCCAGTTTCTTTCAATTATTGTGATCACACGAACAACAGCCTTAAGTCGTATCGTAGGATTGTGAAGAAAGCTCAATGTATCAATTGCATTACAACAGTCCACTTATTTTCCACTCCGCTCAACTGGCCAGTCACTAAAAGCGATGAAGTAGAGCAAAACCAGATTGACGATGGGGATAAGTATCAAGACCCCCATCCAACCCGGATAGCCCGTGCGCTGGCAAATACGCCAGGCCGGGATGACGACTACGATGGCAATCACCAGCATCCACAGCCAGTGCCCGGCCCACATGGTGTTGCCAAACATGTTTTCCCCCATCGTGATACTGCCCTCCATGTTGAATTCCGATTACTGGTGACCGTGAGCATGGGATTCCTCGTGGCCGTTTTTTTCGGCTGCTGCAGCCCTTTTCAGGAAAAGCTGCCCGGATACCGCGATCACGATCATCGTGACAACCGCCACGCCAATGACAAACGGGTCGGTATTCAGTTTGACCCAGACAAAGCCGCCCAGCACGAGCAAATCCAGACCGATGGCCGTTGCCGGCACCCACGCCCTGGCCTTCACATCGTCGCGCAGGTAGCGAAGCACGCCCCAATGGATGGCAATGTCCATAACCAGGTAGAACACGATACCCAGGGCGGCAATCCGGGAGAGGTCAAAGAAGGCTGTCAGAGCCAGCCCCAGGACCACAGTGTAGACCAGCGTGTGCTTCTGGATGCTGCCCGGCATACCAAAATGACGGTGAGGGACCAGTTTCATTTCAGTCAGCATGGCAAGCATGCGCGAGACAGCAAAAATGCTGGCCAGAATGCCACCGGAGGTGGCCGTCATGGCAATGGCGACCGTGAACCAGAGGCCATAATCCCCCAGCGCCGGACGCGCGGCAGCCGCAAGGGAGTAATCCTGGGTCTTGATGATTTCCGCCAGGGACAGGTTGCTGGCCACGGCAAAACCGACCAGGGTGTAGATCACCACGCAGGCGGCAATGGAAATAATGATGGCGCGACTCACGTTCCGGTTAGGGTTTTGCACCTCGGAGCCGCTGTTGGTGATGGTGGTGAAGCCCTTGAAGGCCAGTATTCCGAGCGCCGTCGCACCCAGGAAATTGCCTGCGGTTCCGGCCTCGCCCGGGCTTGAGAAATCCACCGCCAGGCTGTCGGCAATCCAGACACCCACCAGCCCGAAAACCAGTATACCGCCGATTTTCAGAAACCCGATAAAGGAAGCCACGCCCTGAATCATTCGGTTACCGAGCAGATTGATCAGAAACGCCGCCAGGATCAGCGACACACCCAGAATGGACACCATGCGACCACTTTCATCACCACCGAACAGTTGCATGGTGTAGGAACCGAAAGTACGCGCGAGGAAGCTCTGGGCGATCACCATCGAGAAATACATCAGCAAGGCGTTGAACGCGGTCGGCAGCCGATTGCCATAGGCTTTGTAAAGGTACATGCCAATGCCCCCGGCTGAGGGGTAGGCATCAGAAATCTTGATATAGGAATAAGAGCTGAAGCTGACGATCACCGCAGCCGCCAGAAACGCCAATGGGAAAAGAACACCGGTCATCTGCGCCATCTGCCCGGTAAGTGCAAAGATACCGGCGCCGATCATGACGCCGGTACCGAGCATAACGGTTCCCGCGAGTGTGAGACTGCCTTCCTTATAACGAGTGGTTCTATCTTGCTCCCTGCTCATTTAACCTCCGGTTATTTTCGTTTCATGGGCGGGATCTTTGAACAGCAAAACGGATCATGCTTGGCATTGGCACGAACGTTGTCATCTGTAAATCGATACCACGCCAGCTTCCTTTGAGCCCACCACCCCGCCTTCAACCGGCCACCATGTGCTCCAATCACCTCCAATAACTCGTCGGTAGACCAATGAGTCCCATCGAAGGTAACGTCTAACAGATTATTTGGCTTGCGTTCGGCAAAATCAACACAGGGGTGATGATTGAGTTCGTGAATAAAGTCAGACCATTCACTCTCTTCAAAACCTTCCACGACAAGTTTCCGTCGCAGCAGGAACTGTTCCTGGTTCGATGTTTTATGTGCTTTAGTCATGGCGGGCCCCTCTTCGCCTTATCATTTCCCCTCAATGACAACATGCGGACCTGAACTGCGACTGAAAATCAGTGAAGGTTTTCGATGAAATTGACGTACATCATAAAATAGAGCCAGGGCAACCCCTGGCTCCTTATTCATTCCGATCAGAACGAGATGCGGGCACCGACGACTGCGAACCAGTCTTCTGTGCCACCGCCTTCGGCTTTAGCGAGATCTGCGGTATCACCGTACTTGCGCTCATGCACCACGCCCACGTAAGGCGAGAATGCGCGATCGATCAGGTCATAGCGTAACCGGAGCCCAGTTTCGGTGGAAACCAAGCCTTTGCCCACGCCAATTTCCTCATCCTCGCTGAATGCTACCGTCGCATCCAGGGTTGCAGACAGGATCCAGTAATTGGTGAAAAGCAGCTCGTATTCCGCGTCGATTTCGGCAGACGTATCACCATCCTTGCTGGCATACAGGTTGGCATCGACTTCAAACCATTGTGGGGCAAGCCCAGCGACACCCAGCACGGCATAAGTGCGATCCGGCCCTTCAGGGGTGTCGAAGCGAACACCCGCTTTGGCGTCGAAGAACTTGGAGATGGGGATCTGGCCGACCAACTGGTTTTCCAGTGTTTCGTAGGCCTGTTCCTCTATCTCGTATTCCCCGGTTGTGAGCAGCCGGACTTTGAACTCGTCGGTGCCATAGAAGGCATCCGCATCCCAGACGCCCAGTTCCTCATCATCATCGCTGTATCGGTACTCAAACTCCTCAAATTGAACACCCCAGGCTGTGAGCGGTTGTTTACGAGCGGTGGTATCGGAAATCATTTCCTGAGCTATCACCGTCGTTGAGAAACCAATAGAGGCAAGGAAACTGACTGCGGCAAGTGATCGAATACAGCTCATGCCTCACCTCCATCTTCAGCAACGACGCCTGTCTTGGCCTGCGTGGACTCAGGGCCACCCTCAACAATCACCTTGCGGAACATCCCGGCAGCCGCATGGTAAGAAAGATGGCAATGGAACGCCCATTGGCCTGGCTCGTCAACCTCGGTTTCCATGTACACCGTAGTGCCCGGGTTCACGCTAACGGTGTGTTTGATCGGGTTCCACTGACCTGCGCCAACATCAAGGATGGACCACATACCGTGCAGGTGCATGGGATGAGTCATCATGGTTTCGTTCACAAACTTGAAACGGACCCGTTCACCATATTTGAGACGAATGGGATCCGCGTCTTCGTATTTAACACCGTTGATACTCCACGTGTAGCGCTCCATATTGCCGGTCAAACGAAGCTCGATCTCCCGAGTCGGTTCGCGGTCTTCGTACAACGGGTCCTGAGCCTTCAGATCAGCATAGGACAGGAACTTGCCACCATTGGCCGCCGTCGGCACAACGCCACTGCCCTTGGCATAGAAGGGATCGCTGGGACCGCCTTTTCCCATCGCCATGGAACCATGGTCCATGCCGGACATGTCAGAGTGATCCATTCCTTTCATGTTGGAGTGATCCATTCCTTTCATATTCGAATGGTCCATGCTGCCCATGTTTGAGTGGTCCATTCCGGACACACCTTCTGAGCTGCCCATATCCATGTTTCCATGATCCATGCCTGCCATGCTGCCATGGTCCATACCGGGCATACCGCCCATATCCGCCATGGTCAGTCGGGCAGCTTCACGCAGTTGCGGCACGGCCGCTTCCATACCCTCTTCGGGGGCCAGTGTTGCCCTCGCATAACCGGAACGCCCCATGGATTCAGCAAAAATGGTGTAGGCCTGCTCATCTTTCGGACGGACGATCACATCGTAGGTTTCCGCCACACCGATCCGGAACTCGTCCACACTAACCGGCTGAACGTTGTTGCCATCTGCCTGCACAACCGTCATGTCCAGACCGGGGATCCGGATATCAAAGTAAGTCATCGCCGAAGAGTTGATAAAACGCAGCCGAATGCGTTCGCCCGGCTCGAAGATCCCTGTCCAGTTTTGGCTTGGTCCTTTGCCGTTGATCAAGCCCGTAAAGCCATGGATATCCTCAACGTCCGCTTTCATCATCCGCATGCCACCCCAGGCCATACGGTCACTGACGGTGTTCATCAGGCCATTTTTTGACACGTCCGAGAAAAACTCGCCCACAGTTTGCTGCTCACGGTTGTAATAATCCGACATCATTTTCAGGTTGCGCATGATGCGGTCACCGGAATGGGGGTGTTTATCGGTCAGCTGCACCACGTATTCACGATCGTAGCGGAACGGTTCACGGCCCTCGGGCTCAATGACAATGGCGCCATAGGCTCCGTCTGGCTCCTGAAAACCAGAGTGGCTGTGGAACCAATAGGTGCCTGCTTGCTGGATAGGAAATTCATAGGTGAATGTTTCACCCGGCTTGATACCTGGAAAACTGATACCTGGCACACCATCCTGGTCGAAGGGAAGGATCAGTCCGTGCCAGTGGATCGAGGTCATCTCGTCCAGGTTGTTGGTTACGTTGATCCTGACATTTTCACCTTCCTTGAAGCGCATCACCGGTCCCGGAGATGCACCATTGTAGCCGATACCTTCTTTCACGAAATCGCCGGTATCAATTTTAACCCGGTCAACCGTCAGGCCGTATTCACCGGCCATGACCATGGCCGGCATCAGCAGGGTCAAAAGCCCTGTCAAAAGGCGTATCTTCATCTGTTTTATTCCCAACTGCACTTCATTGGAGCTAGGCTGGAAAGCCTTCACCAGCCCTTGCAATCGTGCGGCGCTCAGCACACTGTATTATTCGAAATTTACGTCACCGTACATTCCTGACTGGTAATGGCCCGGCACGTTACAGGCAAATTCGATATTGCCTTTATCAGAGAACTTCCAGACAACTTCCTTGCTCTGCCCGGGTTCCAGTAAGACGCTGTTGGGATCGTCGTGTTTCATGGAATGGCCATTGCCCATATCCATGTTCATCATGTCGTGATTCAGCTTGCCGCCCTGGATCACGCCATGCTCCACCATCGTCATCATTTCCTTCTGATGGGCTTCGTGCATATCCGGGGTGCCGATGTTGAATTCATGGACGAGGTTTCCCTTGTTCTCCACCACGAAGCGAACGGTTTCACCCGGCTTTACACTGATTTCTTCGGGCTCGTAATAGTTGTCGTACATTTCCACGGTGATGGTGCGAGCGACCTCGGAAGCCTTTCCGGGCTCTCCGCTGCTAGCCCCGTGCCCGCCACCGTGGACTCCTGCGGCAAAAGCACCCGCTGACATTGAAAAGGCCACACCCGCTACCAACAACTTTGATACATTCATACCATCTTCTCCTGTGAAATCGTTCAGCAACAATTAATTGTATTTTCAGGACACTTGATCAATGTCCAGAATCGTTACATAAGATCGCTTACCAACCTGAATTCTTACTGAAAATTCAAAAAAATTTATTTAGGCTGAATTCAGGACTACTAAAGACATTACGTTGAATTCACAGTCGCCGCTCAGCAAAAAGGAAAAAAAATGCGTTTACTACTGGTTGAAGACGATCAGATGCTCTCAAACAGCCTTTTGCATCAACTTGAAAAATCGGGGTTCAGCGTGGACCCTGCGTATACGGCAAAAGAAGCAATAACTCTGGGTGAACAGGAAGATTATCGGGTCAGCATCTTGGATCTGGGGCTGCCCGACGGCAACGGTTTAGATGTTTTAAAAAAGTGGCGCGCAAAGAACATTGCCTTTCCCGTACTAATCCTGACAGCGCGAGATGACTGGCATGATAAAGTGGCTGGACTAAAGGCAGGGGCAGACGACTACCTCGCAAAACCTTTCCAGACCGAAGAGTTAATTGCACGGCTGAATGCTATTGTTCGCAGGAGCGAAGGGAGAACACATTCATTGGTTAAGGCAGGCCGCTTTGTGCTGGATGAAAATCGTCAATGCTTGTCGGTGGACGATGGAACTGAACATCCACTTACCGGCACAGAGTTTCGTCTTCTGCGCTGCCTGATGAGTAAGCCGGGCCATGTCTTTTCAAAAGACCAACTGCTAGAGCAGCTTTACAGTCTCGAAGATAGCCCAAGCGCGAACGTTATCGAGGCATATATTCGGAGGCTGCGAAGACTGGTGGGAAATTCCACAATCTCAACCCGACGTGGCCAAGGCTATATGTTCAATGACAACGTTTAAGAAACCTTCCTCTGTAAAAGGCACCCTGCTTGTAATACTGCTGCCCGCAGGTGTTGCCTTGATGGCAATAGCCTGGTTTGCACATGGTGCTCTGCTCGAAAGAATGTCCCGTGAATTTGTCACGGACAGGCTGAAAGAGGAGGTTTCGTTTTTAGAGCATCAGATTCGGGACAGTGACGGAGCCTTCGACGGACTCAAGACGGGCGATTACTTTCAGCGCGTATTCCACCATGCTTTTGTTCAACACTCCGATTCCAGGACCATCATTTCGCCAGAATCATGGAAACCGCTACTATCGCCGCTCATCAAATCGGAAAAAGAGGGCACGATTCGGGTCGAAAATTCTGAAATAGCAGGGGCCCCAACGGACATATTGGCATATCGGAGTTCCTTCATCGCAAACGAAAAACCGTTTGTTGTTATCGTTGCAGAAGACCTCGGCGCATTGAAGAATAGCCAGGCAGAGCTACATGCATGGACGGCAATCGCATCTCTTTTACTTATCTCGCTAATGGTTTGTGCAATCTGGCTCGGCGTCAATTTGTCCATGCATTCTGTCACACGACTCAAGGCGTCACTGAAAAGACTCCAGGATGGGAGCGTCTCGCGTATAGATATGACTGTCCCCGAGGAGTTCCACCCTCTCGTCGAACAGTTGAACCAGCTGCTTGACTCACTTGATCAACGATTGGAGCGCTCGAGGAATGCGCTGGCAAACCTATCCCACAGCGTTAAAACTCCGATTGCGTCTGTCCAACAAATTCTCAGCGACACTTCTACGCCGCTAGATAGCGAGTTAAGGCAGCAAATAGCTGCGCGTCTCGGGGATATTGACAAACAACTTGAAGCTGAAATGCGCCGCAGCCGGTTTGCTGGGCCGCAGGTAGGAAAAAGCTGCTATCCAGTAGAAAAAGCACGGGACCTTCTGTGGATGATGGGAAGACTATACCCGGCAAAATCATTTGAGTTATCAAGTTCTCTCCCAGAGAATAGCCGTTGGCCAATTGTAGAATACGACCTATCTGAAATACTGGGGATCGTGCTGGACAATGCGGGGAAGTGGTCACATAGAGAGGTGGAGCTAATATTGGAACAATGCGGCCCCTCAAAACGAATTGTCGTGACAGACGATGGTCCCGGCGTTGAGGAAGCTGAATTGAGCAAGCTTGGTCAACGAGGATTAAGGCTGGACGAACAGACTCCGGGCCACGGGCTCGGCCTTGCAATCGTTCAAGACATTGTTAGCCGGTATGGCGCAAAGATTGTCTTTTCCAATCGCCCACGAGGTGGATTAAAGGTCACGATTGAATTTTGAATTCACGGAAGTTAAAGAGCGGGTTGTCGCGTCTGAAAACTCTGATAACTCTACCCTTAGCAAGAACCAACGCAGTCAAACAAGTACGATTTGCCACATAACCGCACTGACCTGACGGTGGCAACCATTCAGCTGGACGATGCTTCACTCCTAGGAAGCGACAACGATTGACCGAAGGTCGGTGTTTCCAGTTTGCAGCCCAAAGAGACTGAGAAGTTTATTGACCATTTTCGATTGCAGCAAGCTGACGTAGGCCTCAGAGTAGAGCAGGCGACGCCTGCTTGGCTGCGTACTATCTTTAACGTGATTTGGACGGGAAAGATCGACTATCCATGGCTATTAGCTTTTATGAAAAAGGGGAGCTGACCTCTGGCTTCCACGGTTGGCGAGTTGTTGCCACCATCCGAGGCAAACGCTATCAGAAGTATTTCTCTCTTAAGAGGCCGAACAACAGAATTACTCAAGAACTCTGGTACCAGTATCAAGAGACCAGGGCCAAGTACTATGAGGCCCGTTACATGGCCCGCTCCGCAGCACTTCAATATCTGGATTTCATTGGAAAAGACCATCCCTCAACCCTCCCCTGTCGCGGTGTTGGCTTCCAGGGCATCACGCTTGGCATCGGAAGCGGGAAAAGTGCTGCACAGGAAACCTGCTATTTCTCCGTAAACAAACGAGGAACTGCTAACAAATTCTACATAGATGAGCGGGCATCTCTATCTCAGGCCTGGGAGCATGCCGTAAAACATTGGGGAGAAGTGTTCAATATCCGACCCAAAGACATAGCTAAAAAGCTCGAACAGGTTCCCAGTCCTGATCAGTTCAAATCGCTTCGAAAACAACTGAACAATCACGAGGGCTGCGACTATCAAGCCAGCGTCCTCCATCATGTTTACGCCGAACAACGTAGCCAGCTGGAAAAACATAAGGCTAAGGCAACCACCAGAGGAACGCTCAACGAGGATGATCTTCTGGCAATGTACGCGAACCTAGAGCGCCAGGTGTCAGAGTTTCGGAATTAGATCTATTCAGTGTCTTGGCCGAAGGACCGGCCCAGCGCGTCCGGTTTAGACGAAAAAACCCTGACCATTGGCTGTCGTCCTTCCACGACGCCAACAATTCTGTCATGTCCGATGAAAGCCCCTACCATGTAGACACCGGGGCCAAGCCGTTTGTAGGGCTCAAGAATCATCGTTCGCCAAGCTTCGATATCCAATAGAACCGACTTTAACTCTAGAACTAATCGTAGAATCCTGCGGTCCGCCACGCCGAGCCAATGAGAAAGCTCAATATTATCTTCTGTAACGATGCCGACGGTTTCCATTGACGCAAACGCTTGAAGGGTGGCGTAGTCATATTGTGTCGGCGACGAAACTCCGTCCTCAGCTCGCTAATCCCGTTCACGTGGATTTCCAACTAGTAATGTCAGAAGGCAAATACCGTAACCTTTCCAAAGGCAATGCGGACAGTAACCGATGCTCATTGAGAGTGATGGAACACCTCTGACCCAAAACTGAATATTCGAACATTATTCTGATAATCCTGATTGACTAGGTCAAGATTGGGTCGATCAAAGGGTGCGAATTGTCACAAGCGGGGGTGGTGCCAAGTCTCTCCTTGGCGCGTCACACCACTGGGCAGGTGTCGCGTTTGCCTAGCATCCGTGCCGGCGTTGAGTCCCGGTCGTCCTGACCAGCTGACTCGGCCCCAACCCTATCATTGTCAATGCAGGATTCGTGTGAGATATATCTTAAAGCTGCGTAGGATCCTGAATTGGGCGTGGCGGCGACTGTCCGACCAGGGATGAGGAGGATTAACAATCAACCTGTTTCGCAAGGTAGGCTCTACCGACCTTCTTTGCATATCGAGTCTAATCTACCGACATATGCCTGAAGTCGTTAATTGAGAAAGACTCAGAAACAAGTTTAAACAATGAATCAGCCAACTGGTCATGCCGCTATAGCGTGGTCGGAAATTGACACAACAAATTATCCTGTGGTCGCAAAGCGAACATTCGAAGTAGCGCCCAGAGCACCAACTTTCAGCCGTAAAAGGTCACGGATCGTAGAGACTAAAAGCCAGCTACTGGGCCGTTTTCACAAACGTCAGCCTATCAAACTCGCCAGACACTAAGCGTCTGTTAAACAGAAGTATTTGAAGGCTTCTCGATCACTCTACCTTCAGATTTTGCTGGTATTGCAGCATTTGCTCCATCATCAGCTGCATTTGATCCATGCGCTCCTGCATCATCTGAATTTGTTGTTCGGTAGTCGGACCATCACCATTTTTTGGTTGGCTGCCATTCATCATATGCTGGCCCCCCATCATGCCCCGTTGGCCCCGCATCATGCCGGGGCCCATCATACCGTGATGCATAAAACCCATTTGCTCTTGCATCGCCTCTCTGTGTTCTCGCATCAATTGTTGCCGTTCTTGCGGTGAAGCTTCATCAGGAATGCGTTGCATCAGCTGGTTCATGTGGGACCAGTTCTGGTGCATCTGCTGCATTTGCTCCTGATCCATCATCATGCCAGGACCATGCCCTTGCCATGAGCCTTGATCACCATGCGCTAGCACGAATGCAGGAAAAACCAACAACGCAGCGGTTGCTGTAAGTCTTTTAAATGAAATCATAAAGTTTACCCCCGAAAAAAATTAGATGCCCACACCATCGCACTTATCATTGTAGATCTTTATCCAGACAAACGCCGATTTTGACGACTACTAGAGTAGATTAGTCATTGACCCTGTAGTAGCTACAGGGTTTTAAATGACATCATTTGCACGAGAACCGGAGCCGAGAAAATGAGCAAACCCTGCAATGGGCAGTGTGGCAGTGAAGACTCTGTCGTAGATGACAAGTTTCAGGGACGCGCCACCGCCGAAACAGGTAGCCAGCTAAGCACCTACAGAATACCAAAAATGGATTGTCCCTCGGAAGAGCGAATGATTCGAATGGCACTGACTGGCGTTGAAAACATTCAGTCGCTGTCATTCGATTTATCGGGTCGTACGTTGGAAATTATCCACCATGGAGAAACCGGTCCTATTACCAGCAAACTGGAAAACCTGGGCCTGGGCGCTTCCTTGCAGAGGACAGAAGACGCCAGCGCTGAATCCGTCAGAGCGGCTGAATCTTCTAAGGCCAACGAAAGCGAAGAGTCCGGCACTTTATGGATACTGCTGGCAATCAACGCACTGATGTTTCTGGTCGAGATGACGATGGGCCTGATCGCCCAGTCCGCTGGCCTGATTGCAGACTCGCTAGACATGCTTGCCGATGCCGCCGTCTACGGTCTCGCGCTTTACGCCGTTGGGCACGGCATCAAAATGCAGGTCAGAGCGGCGCATGTGGCTGGCATACTCCAGCTTATCCTTGCCGCTGGGGTACTGGTTGAAGTTGGCAGGCGCTTTCTGTTTGGCAGTGATCCCCAGTCGTCAATGATGATGGCCGTCGCATCTGTGGCCCTTATTGCCAACATCAGTTGCCTGCTCCTGATCGCCAAACACCGTGACGGCGGTGCTCACATGAAAGCCAGCTGGATATTTTCGGCCAATGATGTGGTTATCAATCTGGGAGTTATCCTTGCAGCCCTTCTTGTTGCCTGGACCGGCTCCAACTACCCGGATCTGGTTATTGGCGGTATTGTGGGAGGCATTGTACTCATTGGTGCCAAGCGCATCCTTGCGCTAAAAGGATAATTCGATGTCTGAAGACCGTTCTCGCTTTTTTACGCTCACTTTTCTCGGCTTTTCGGCACTTATAGCTCTGGCCGACCAACTTATTAAATGGCTCGTCCAGCAATCCATGGCTTACGGACAATCGGTTGAGATCACCCCTTTCTTTAATTGGGTGCACGTATGGAATAAAGGCGCTGCCTTCAGTCTCTTTGCCGATGGCGGTGGCTGGCAGCGATATTTTTTTATTGCGATAGCCATTGTCGTCTCGGCTGTTCTGGTCAAATTGATTCGGGACAGCCATAAGCGAACCGAAGCACTAGCCTATTCGATGGTACTTGGCGGTGCATTTGGAAATGTCATCGACCGAGTTTTTCGAGGCTATGTTGTCGATTACCTGGATTTTCATTGGCAATCCCGGCACTGGCCGGCGTTCAACCTTGCCGACGTGTTCATCGTCCTGGGCGTGGCCATGATTTTGGTCACGAGCTTCACAGCCGAGAAAGGTGCCGGGAATAACATGGAAAATCGCCAGAATGGCTAGTTTTCGCGCGGTCGCAACACTCGCTAAGCCCTCTGAGCCAGGCTTAGCGAGTGTTGCGACTACGTTTAATTGAACAGCAACGACCAAGGAGAAAACAATGGGCCACGAGCATGCTCACATGTCACCGGATACTAAGGATAAGAGAGTTGCAGTAGCTATCTGGGCGAACGGTATCCTAACCTTGGCTCAGATCGCTGGAGGGATCTTCGCTGGCAGCTTGGCGCTGATAGCCGACGCTATACACAACTTTTCGGATATGGCGTCACTATTTATCGCATTTGCGGCGCGGAAGATTGCACGCCGCCCGGCCGACTCGAAGATGACCTTTGGCTACGGGAGAATTGAGGTTGTTGCGGCACTCATAAATTACACCACTTTGATAATGATCGGGGCATATTTGATCTACGAAGGTGGCATGCGATTCATAGATCCCCCGGAAATCAAGGGGTGGTGGGTAGTTTGGCTTGGCATTATCGCATTGGTAGTGGATGGTTTGACCGCGCTGCTTACTTACTCCATGCAAAAGGACAGCGTCAACATCCGTGCGCTGTTTCTACACAACTTGTCTGATGCGTTTGCGTCAATTGCAGTCGTTGTAGGCGGCGCCCTGATTCTCCTGTACGACATGCGTTGGGTTGATCCCGCGATCACAATTGGTATCGCAAGCTATATTCTCTACCTGGGTCTAACGGAAATCGGCGGAACCATCCGGACACTCATGCTGGGTAGTCCATTGGATATCGACACAGATTCTGTCATCGAGGCTTTATCAAACGTAGAAGGCGTTTTAGACCTTCACCACGTACATTTCTGGCAGATGGGTGAGCATGATGCCTCCCTCGACGCCCATGTGGTGGTCGAAATAAGTGCCTGGAATGAACTTGAAAAAGTCAAGGGTGGGATAAAACGAACTTTGGAAAACGAGTTCGGCATCACTCATTCAACATTGGAGTTTGAACATCCTGATCACAGTCACAAAGATGCCCATACTTATGGCCATGGCTAGCAGGGCTGCTGAAAAGGGTACCGTGTGGCAGATATGCTGCGAATGGCCGACATTCCACTCGGTTACGAGCACGCCATGCGAGACGTAATTGAACGCCACCAGGTCTGGGCCTACCTCATCGCTGTTGTTTTCGGACTGTCTGTGGATTGGACATCGTCCCTCGGTGACAGTGTGCCGGATTACTTAATCTGGGGGTTGCTCGGAGTTCTGCTCTACGCCACATTTACTCAAACACCGTTGACCCACCTGTCTGATATGTTCCGGGACCGTCGGTTCATGGGTGCCTTGCTCACCGGAAATTTTCTGGTCATGCCGGCGATCACTGCCTTGCTGATATTGGCGCTGCCGGACAATGACGCGCTGAAGTTGGGAGTGCTTCTGGTATTGCTGATGCCCTGTACCGACTGGTTTGTCACCTTCACTCACCTAGGCAAGGGGGACAGCACCCGAGCCATTGCGGCAACACCGGTTCTGCTGATTGCTCAACTGGGTCTTCTTCCACTTTACCTCTGGCTTTTCATGGGTAATCAGTTCGACGTGAATCTTGAGCTTGGGCGGCACCTCCTGCCGGCCTTTGGCGGGCTGATTATTGTCCCGCTTATCCTGGCATTTCTGACTGAAAAATGGGCCGAAAACTCCAGAAAAGCCATCGGGTTCATTCGCTTCATGGGTCTGATGCCGGTCCCTCTGCTGACAGTCGTACTGTTCATCATCTCAATGACACAGGTCAGCCAGATCGACAGTACCGGCTCACTTATCTGGCCCTTGATGATTCTGTTTCCGGCCTATCTTCTAGCTGCGGCTCTGGTTGGAAAGGCTCTGCGCCGGGTCTTTCGATTACCGGTAGAAACCGGTCGCACCGTCATCTTCAGCCTAGGAACACGCAACTCCTTCGTGGTTTTACCTTTGGCACTGTCAATGCCAGAGGCCTGGGCTGTGGCCGTCGTGGTGATTGTCGTCCAGTCTTTGTTGGAACTGTTTGGAATGATGCTTTATCTGCGGTGGGTGCCTAGTCGGCTGCTACCGGACACCTGAATAATCTGAAACCCGTAAACTCATTTAAAATAGGAAAATCTCCCGTGCAAACCCGAACCCTGGTCATCAGTCTCCTTCTTTTTTGTCTGGTTGTCTTTGCTGGTGCTTTTGTTATTTACGATCGCTCCCAGGGCACTAATGAACCCGCCGTTGTTGAAAAAACGCCACTGGTGAGGGATTACTCTCCCGTTATTGGCCCTGAGGACGCGCCGGTAACCATTGTCGAGTTCTTCGACCCATCCTGCGAAGGTTGTCGCGCCATGAATCCCTATGTGAAACAGATTCAGGCTGCCTACCCGGACAACGTGCGTCTGGTACTGCGCTACGTATTGTTTCACAAAGGCTCGGAAGAGGCCGTCAGAATCCTGGAAACCGCCCGTGAACAGGGGGTCTATGAGCCGGTACTGGACGCTGTTATGGAAGCACAACCGAAATGGCACGATGATCCAAAGGTCGCCGCAGCATGGGATGCGGCGGAGTCAGCCGGACTTGATGTCGAAGCCGCTCGGGCCGGTATGAACTCACCCGAGATTGACGGCATTATTCAACAGGATGCTGCGGACGTTAAGGCGGTTGGAATTTCCGGAACCCCAACATTCTACGTTAACGGAGACACCTTGAGCCGCCTGGGGCCTCAGGAACTGTACGACCTGGTGACATCCAAGGTAGGGTCACTGAAATAACAACAAAACAACCGGCAACGCTATGTCACTGCTTGACTACCTTTTACCCTACGATTTCTCGCCGCTGACCATACTCAGCTACATGCTCGTGATGGGATTCTATGGCGTCGGGCTAATTCGGATGCCGGAACAGGACCGGCCAGGCTCACTGCGGATCTTTGCGTTCACCCTGGGGGTACTGATCTGTTATGCGGTGATGCAGACCCGCTTCGATTACTACGCACAATACATGTTCTTCGTCCATCGGGGTCAGCACCTGATTCTTCATCATATCGGTCCGATCCTGATCGCCCTGTCCAACCCTTTACCGGTCATGCGGTTCTGGTTCGCAAAAATCAGCCCGGGCTGGAGGCATACATTGAGGCCTCTGGGCTGGGTCTATAACGTTCTGCAACAGCCTTTTATCGCCCTTTTCCTGTTTGTCGGGCTTATCTATTTCTGGCTGTGGCCATCAATCCATTTTGACGCCATGCTCAGCCGGGATCTGTATTGGGTCATGAACTGGAGCATGTTGCTGGATGGCCTGCTGTTCTGGTGGTTGATCTTTGATCCAAGACCGCCGGCGATCACCTCATCGCTGGGGTATGGCAGACGCATGTTGGTTCTGGCCGCCGCAGGTGTGCTTCAGATGTTTCTTGGGGCGTGGATCGTGTTTTCACGTGACATGGTCTATGACGTTTACGAAGTCTGTGGCAGGGCCTGGCCGCTGGACCCGGAAGTCGACCAGCTACTGGGAGGCATGCTGACCTATATTCCTCCGGCCATGATGAGCATTCTTGGCATTCTTCTGATGCTCCGGCGAGCCATGCATCAGGACGGAAAATATACCAACCAATCCAAACAACTTGAGGAAACAGCGTCATGAGAACTCGCTTCTGGCGACAGCGCACCAACATCATATCGGCGACCTTAACGCTGATAGCAGCCCTATTGCTGACTGGTTGCTTTGGCAATGACGAGGAAGACTGGAACGGTAAAAACATCAGTGGCTTGATGCCTGAGCTGGAATTCGACCTGATCAATAGCCAGGGCAAGTCTGTATCTGGCGATGATTACAGTGGCCGCGTGAGAATGCTGTTTTTCGGGTTCACCTCGTGCCCCGATGTTTGCCCGACCGCCCTGCAAAAACTCAATCAGGCAACCAGTGGCCTGGACCCCGCGCTTCAGGATGAAGTACTCACTTTGTTCGTGAGTGTCGATCCGAAACGTGACACGCCTGAGCGTCTCGCAAAATACGTGGATTTCTTCGGCGACAATATTGTAGGACTCACTGGAAAAGAACCCCAGCTTCGTGAACTGGCAAAACGATATAGAACAACCTTCGGTTATGACGAACCTGCCGCTGATGGAAATTATGCGGTGTCACACAGCAGCGCGATTTATGTATTTGATCGCGAAGGTAACCCCCGCCTCTTAATGCGGCCCGATCTGAGTAGAGAAGAAATTCGGCATGACCTCGTTGCTCTTATTCAGGAGGATGCCTGACTGAATAGACTGTCCCAACTCGAATTGAGACAGTCCTGGTTGGCGGGCACATACAAAGTGGTTAAGCAGAGCCGGAGAGTGTCTCGATAATTCGGCAGTCCATAATAACTCCGCCGTCACAACACGCACTCAGTCTTTCCAACTCGTGTTCCATTGCATGTAGATCTTTCAGTCGAGAGCGCACTTGAACCAGTTGTTGTTCAACTTTGGCGTCCACACCCGCACAGGACTCCTGCTGACGATCCGCCAGTGAAAGCAGTTCACGAATATCGTCAAGGCTAAATCCGAGCCCGCGGCTTCGTCGAATAAACAGCAGCCGCGAATGATCCTCTTCGGAGTAGAGACGATAGCCCGACTCCGAGCGGGTCGCTTTCGGCAACAGTCCAATTTTTTCGTAATAACGGATGGTCACGGGCTTAACGCCCGTATCATCAGCTAGCCGACCGACCGTGTTCCTTTTTTCGCTCATCGCTATTGACCTTATAGTTACTATAACCACCAGTGTATCGATGTATTGCACGTTTTAGGAGGGTTCGTCGTGGACAGCTGCTGTGAAAACAAGGCCGGTGAACTGGCACAATTGCGAGCGAGCCAAAGCCGGGTGCTTTACATTGCGCTTGCCATCAACGCAGTGATGTTTGTGGTGGAATTCAGCGCCGGCTGGATTGCAAGCTCTACCGCGTTGCTGGGCGATTCGCTGGATATGTTTGGCGACGCGTCTGTCTATGCACTGACACTGTTCGTGCTGGACCGAAGCCGTCGCGCGCGTGCCGGAGCGGCTTTGTTCAAAGGCGGCTTTATGCTGTTGTTCGGGCTTGTTGTTGTCGCCGATGCCATCCGCAAGCTGGTGATACAGGAAGTGCCCGCCGCCGAGTGGATGGGCGCTGTCGGCGCTCTTGCCCTGTTTGCAAACGGCGTTTGTTTTGTGTTGCTCTACCGTCATCGTGCGGACGATCTCAATATGCGTTCCACCTGGATGTGTTCCAGGAACGATCTGTTCGCCAATAGCAGTGTAATCATTGCGGCAGGATTGGTCGCCCTCACCAATACCCTCTGGCCGGACATCATTGTGGGCCTCGCCATTGCTGCGCTATTCCTGCACTCCGCTTGGCAGGTCATCCGTGAGGGTATGGAGGAATGGCGTGCCGGTGGGGCTGAAACCGCCGATAAATCGAGCAAAGATGAAGGCGATACCGCTGGAAACAGCTGCTGCTCTTCTTCGCAAAGCACTTGTGCCAATGAATCCAGAGAGCCATCCCGGTGACCACCAATAACCGGGTGATTCCATGGGGGCTGCTGCTGTCAGCCTGGCTACTGGCGGCGGGGTCCTCGCTTTCAGCCATCTACATCGGGGAAGTTCTCGGGCAGGCTCCGTGCGTTCTGTGCTGGTTTCAGCGCGCCTTCATGTTTCCGTTGGCGGTGATTCTCGCAGTCGCCTGCTACTACTCGGATTTTAACGTTTGGCGCTACGCTATGCCGCTGTCTGTCATTGGCTCCCTGTTCGCTCTAGCCCACTCACTGCTTTATGTGGGGCTCATTCCACAACCCATTCAGCCCTGCACGGCCACTGGCCCGTCCTGCTCGGGTGACGGAATGACGATATTTGGTGGGCTGCCGCTTCCGTTTCTATCGCTGGCCATTTTTGTTGCCATCATCATTCTGCTCTTGCTTATCCGTCGGAGAGTTCATACATGAATCGTCGTGCCATCTTTGTTGTCGTGTGTCTCGTGCTGATCGCAGCCTTTTCAGCCGCCGTCCTATTCAAGCCACAGCCCCAGCAGCCTCAAAAAACGGCCACCACCGGCGAAAAGTCTGTTGCCGCTGCCGAACCGATCGCGAACCAACAAGCATTGGTACGCTTCCATTCGCCCACATTCGGGCCTGCCGACGCACCGGTGATCATCGTTGAGTTTTTCGACCCCTCCTGCGAAGCCTGCCGGGCGTTCTACCCGATCGTGAAACAGATACTTGCTGAGTATCCAGGCCAGGTGCGGCTTGTTTTGCGGTACACAATGTTCCATCAGGGTTCCGAGGAAGTCTCCAGAATTCTGGAAGCAGCTCGCCTGCAAGATGTCTATGAACCGGTGCTGGAAGCTGTGTTGGAGGTGCAGCCGGCCTGGCACGACGACCCGAAGGTTGCCAAGGCATGGGGAGCGGCCGAGGCAGCCGGTCTGGACCTGTCCCAAGCCCGTGAGGATATGCAATCCGAACGGATAAGCGCCATCCTTGATCAGGACATGCAGGACGTCAAAACCATCGGTGTTCGGGGCACCCCGACTTTTTTCGTGAATGGCCGCCAACTCACGGAGTTTGGTCCCAAACCGCTACTTCGTCTTGTTCAGGAGTCGCTCCCAGACGCACAGAAATAGTCGACCGGTGTCGAACAAAACACGGATGGGCTTGATGCCCTCCACCGTCAACTGAACTCAGAAAATTGAGGACTCACGGAAATGCCAGATCTTGCGACATGGGGAATGCTGGCTGCTTTTTTTGGCGGCCTGGTGTCATTTTTCTCACCCTGCACTCTGCCGCTGGTTCCGGGGTATCTATCGGTCGTTACGGGCGGCACTGTCACAGACCGTTCGAGTCGACTGCAATCTCTGTGGCTCAGTATCTGTTTTGTCCTTGGGTTCAGTGTAGTGTTCATCGCTTTTGGTGCCAGCGCTAGTCTGCTCGGTCAGTGGCTGATGGCCTACCGGCAGGAAGCCAATCTGGTGGCGGGCATTCTGATTGTGCTGATGGGGCTATTTATGCTGGGCTGGTGGAGCATGCCCGCGTTACAGCGCGACTGGCGCTTTGGGCAAACCCTTGAGGGTGGACGGCCCACGGCAGCGTTCCTTCTCGGCTTGGCCTTTGCCGTCGGGTGGACACCGTGTATTGGCCCGATATTGGGCGCTATCCTGGCTCTCAGTTCCACCCATGCGAATGCTGAAACCGGCATGCTGTACCTGGCCGTTTATTCGCTGGGGTTGGCAATTCCATTTTTGGCAACGGCTTTATTTATTAAGCACTTTCGGGCGCGAGTGCGCTGGATGAGCCGCTGGAGTCAGTCACTGAGAATCCTGGCAGGGCTGGTTCTGGTTGTTATGGGGGTAATGGTGCTGACGGGACAGATGACCCGGTTTGCATCATGGATGTTATCCGCATTTCCGGTACTCGGAAGACTCGGTTGATCCCGGGCAAATCTTTGCCCACAACTTAGCTGGCCGATAAGGCAGGAGAACTGAGCAGTGAACAGTGAACTCAAGACGTTCTATCTGACAGAACCGGCAGCAGCCGCTGATGCTGACAATCAGGGCGATGTCGCTACAGCGTTCAGACATCTTGAACGGGCTCATATTCTGAGCCAGAAGTTCGCGTTAGCGCACACGACAACACATTTGCGCATGCTCCGGCTTGGCTGGCACGCGCGCGATGCTCGCGAGGTTCTCGGTCAGCTGGCTCGGGCCTTCGCTGCGTTGCTGGTTTCACGAATCCGGGTTCCTGTCGGCAATACGGGACTTGCCAACGTCAGCGCATTTGAACCGATGGCGGTGCCGGAAGACTTGGCGATTGTTCTGGGACACCAGAATCCTTCCAACACGTAATTGAAGGACACCACTTGATGATCAAACCCTGCTTCCAACACCACGCAAAGCGCTTTGCATCCATTGCAATGATGATGCTGGCAATCCTCCTTGTTGGCTGCATGGGCGATGATCCGCCGGATTGGCACGGGACAGAAATCAGCGGCGTGATGCCCAAGCTTGAATTCGATTTGATCGACAGTCAGGGAACACGGGTTTCAGGCGATGATTACAGTGGTCAGGTACGAATGCTGTTTTTCGGATTTACCTCTTGCCCTGATGTTTGCCCCACTGCTCTGCAAAAACTCAGCCAGGCCGTCAGCGGGCTGAGCACGGAAAATCAGGAGGAAGTACTTACGTTGTTCGTCAGTGTCGATCCTCAGCGCGACACACCCGAACGCCTGGCGGAGTACGTCAATTTTTTTGGTGACAAAATCATCGGGCTGACCGGCAACGCCTCTGACCTCCGCACGCTTACCCAGCGATACCGGTAGACGTTCGGGCATGAAGAACCGGACGCAGAAGGTGACTATGCCGTTACTCACAGCGGTGCAGTCTATGTGTTTGATCGTGATGGTAATCCTCGCCTGCTTATCCGGCCGGAAGATTTAAGCGCTCAATCCATTCGGCAGGACCTTGTTGGCCTGCTTGAAGAGGATTACTGAATGACTGGAGGCTCTGGAGGAAAGCTCTGACTCGAATGTTCGCTTTTGTTTATAAGCTGACAATCAGATATCGCAGCCCTCCGCCTTTTCGAGAATCATGTCAGCAGCCTTTTCGGCAATGGCAATCGTAGGCGCGTTGGTATTGCCGCTAATCAGCCGTGGCATGATGGACGCGTCCACCACACGGAGGCCTTCGAGTCCGTGCACCCTGAGTTGTGGGTCCACGACCGCCATCCTGTCAGTTCCCATTTTGCAGGTGCCCACCGGGTGGTATACCAGGCCCACCTTTTCCTTCACCTTTTCGATGATCTGCTCATCGGACTGGCGATCTGCACCCGGGTGGAGTTCCTCACCCCGATAATCGTCAAAGGCCTTCGCCGCGAGAATCCGGCGGGCCTGGCGGATACCATCGACCATGGCTTTGCAGTCATCGGGATCGGCAAAGAAGTTGTAGTCGATTTCCGGCGCCGCAAACGGATCGGCCGACGTTATGGTTACGTTGCCTGAGCTCTTCGGCCGCAGCACACAGACATGCACTGAATAACCGGGGTTGGACATGAGTTTCAGGTCCCGACCGCTATCATCAAACAGCAGCGGCAGCATGTGGAGCTGAACATCCGGGCGATTAACGCTGTCACTGGATTTGATAAAACCGCCAGCCTCGGTGATGGATTTAGCGAGCTTGCCCCGTTTACTGAGGAAGTATCGGATGGTATCCGGGAGCATTTTCAGCAGGCCACCGAACGAGGCAGTGAAGCCACTGTTCTTCCTGCTTGAGACCAGCGGCGATTTTCAACCCAGTTGTCCAAATGACCACGTTTAAGCGGCCAGTTTATTGCGCTCAATTTCCTGCAACTTGCCAGGGTTAAGCGATACCGGTCCGGTCACTTCCCAGTTTCGGGTGGGGCCAGACCAGCGCCGTGGATTCCGGCGCTTTGCTCTTTCATAAACCATTTTCCGGTGTGCCAGGCGTTCGTAATCAGTGCCACGGTGGCGATCCGCCGGTGTCACGAACCGGATACCGCTGTGCAGGTGCTGTTCGTTATAGGCATCCTCGAACGCGAGCATCCAGTCACGCACGGCCGTGAGCGACTGAAAGCCCTTTGACGGCCACTCGGGGCAGTATTTGACCGTCCGGAACAACGACTCCGAGTATGGATTATCGTTGCTGACTCTCGGCCTGCTGTGGGACATCAACATGCCCAGATCTGCCAGGCGAGCCTTGAGTGTATAGGACGTCATTGGTGCGCCGTTATCAGAGTGCAGGACCGGTGGGTCAAGCCAACACCCTTCCCGCAACAGGGCACGTTCAACCAGCCTTCGGGCCAGATCACCGGATTCCGCTTCATGGACTTCCCAGGCAACGATCTTGCGGCTGTAGATGTCCATGATCAGGTACAGATACCAATGTTGGCCACGCACCGCGGACGGACGTAGAGTAAGAGGCAGGGCGTAGTCGGACTATTTCCCTGCCTCTCCTCTCCGAACCGGACGTGCACCTTTCAGCGCATCCGGCTCTCCGTTTAAACGCTGGACAGTGCCATAGCGACCTCAGGAAAGCGCGAGGTCCAAGTGTTTCTGGGTTCTGTCCTCAGGTAGGGATTACCCTCCGGAAGACGCCAACGGAATCGCTTTTTCCCGTGACCGACGAGTCGGTACAGAATGGCTCCACTGAACAGTCCCTGATTGGTTCTGCCATACAGCACCCAAGTCTTACTTTGACCTGAAGCCGGGGCTTTGAACCAATGACGCATCAGCGGTTTGAGCCGGGAGCGATATTTGCGGCCCAGCCAATGGGCCAGTTTCCAGAACACGACACCATCGATGTAGCTGAAGACTTTCGCTTTGTAATCGACGAACTGATAGAACGCCGCCCAGCCTTTCAGCTTTCGGTTGATGGATTCGACCATGTCGATTTTGCTTTCACTATAATTACCTGACAGCTTGGCGGTTAAGGATGCTGCAAAGTTGCGTGCTTTATCCCGGGGGATCGTCGTCACCACCCGCATGTCGCCATAGCGGCTCCGCTTGCGGATGATACGGTGTCCCAGGAACACGAAGCCGTCGTTCACATGGGTAATCTTGGTTTTGTCCATGTTCAGTGTCAGCTTGAGAGTTCCTTCCAGCATTTCCCGGCATTCTTCTCTGATCGCTTCTGCCTGAGCTTTGGTGCCCTTGACGATAACGACGAAGTCATCGGCATAGCGGCAGTAGGCGACAGCTGGCTTCCATTGCCAGTTTTCTCGGATGGCTGTGCTCCGCTCAATCTGGATACTATAGTTCCAGTACCACCGATCTTTCCGGGCCTTCTTGCCAAGGTAGCGCTGGTTCAGGTACTGATCGAATTCATGCAGCATGATATTCGACAGCAGCGGTGATATAACACCGCCCTGAGGTACGCCTTCACTTGCTGCCCGGAAAAGACCTGCATCGATGTGGCCGGCTTTGATAAATCGCCAAAGAAGATTCAGGAACCTTCGGTCCTTGATTCTGCGGCGTACAGCTTTCATCAGAAGCCGGTGATGCACGGTATCAAAGTAGCTGGACAGATCCCCTTCGATGACCCAGCGTCCGCGCGTTTCCGTGTTATCCGTCAGTTGTAGTTTCACTGTACGGATCGCGTGGTGGACGCTCCGTTCCGGTCGGAACCCGTAGGAAAGCGTATGGAAATCGCTCTCCCACATTGGCTCCATCGCCATTAACATGGCCCGTTGAACGATGCGGTCGCGCAGGGTGGGGATACCCAGTGGCCGTTGCTTACCGTTGGCCTTCGGGATATACACCCTTCGAGCCGGTAACGGCTGATAAGCATCAGAGAGTAAATCGTGCCTGATTTGTTTCAGAATGGCCGGCAGTCTGGCCTGCACAGTCAGCTTGATCTCTCCATCTATCCCCGGCGTGTTTGCACCTTTGGAAGACAGAGTGATCCGAGCCGCTTCTGCGAGCCAGTCAGGCTGTGCTATCAGGCGCAGCAACCTGTCCACCCGGCGGGTGGGGTCGGATGCTGTCCAAGTCGCTAGCTTGCGTTGCATTTCGCTGATTATCAAAGGTCTTCACCTTGTTTGGTCAGGTAGTTTGCTTGGCAAACACATCTAAACTGCTCCCCTTCGCCATGTAATGGGCTTTCCCCATCGCGGACTACTACGGGAGCTCCGCCAGTCAATTCGGCTTCGGGGTCATGCCCCCTTGGCATCCGATATCGACCTTCCCCGGTTTACCTATCTGGACTCCAGCATGCTGAGGAGGCTGCCCATCGCACTCTTTACCCTTGCTTGCCGCAAGTCGACAGGAAGCAGCAGTCCGTTCTGTGATGGATACTGCTGTGCCAAAGCCCTAGCTACTAGTTCAGGCTTCTTCGTTCGGCAGCGCCTATATGTCATGCTGCCCAACCTTCCCGTACGGCTTATCAGGTCACGTAAGCCGTGGTGACATTTCAACCCACAGAGGCGGATGAATGGGTTCATGTTCTTCAGCCTTTCAACACTCAGCCTTGAGGATCATCTTGGCTTAGTGACCTCGCCTCAATCCCCGTTGTCAGCGGGTTACATCACCCTGTGGGCATACCACAGGTCACTGCCGCTCAGGCTCACCACCCTCACAGTAGGTGGGATTGGTTCGTTACTTCCTCATGAAGCACCGGTTCAATATTCCAGATAGACTCGTGGTCCATTTGAGCTTCCATGCTCGCCCTGGACTCCGGGCACACAGTAACTGATGTCCCAACTCCACACCTGATTCGGGCCTGTCGCGGTGAAGCTCGTTGGCTCCGGTACCTTGCGAGGCGGCTTCATGCGCCCCCTATAATTCTGTTGCTGGTGCTTTTTCAGTACCCGATAAAACGACGACTCAGAGGCCAGATAGACCCCTTTGTCAGCCAGTGACGGCACGATCTGTGACGGTGGCGAACTCCGGTACTGAGGTTGATTGCAAGCACTCAGAATGGCCAACTCCTCGGCCTGGGTGAGTTTATGGGGCTGTTCAACCCGCTCCGCATCAGGACGGCGATCTTCAGCCACCCGACCGCCGGGACTGCGCCAGCGCTTCAATGTGCGCTCGCTGATATCCACCAGCTCTGCGACCTTATATCGGGCTGCACCACCGGCAACGGCTTCATCAAACAGCTCCAGGAGCCTTGCACGTTCGTCCAGCGGCGTCAGTCGTCCTCGCTGCTGTCCGGATCTTCGCCGTACAAGGCTTCGAGCTTTTTTGACAGCACCAGCAATGAGGTGGTCTCAGCCAGAGCCTTGTCTTTGCGGCGCACTTCCGCCTTCAGTTTTTTGATGGTTTTCCGGGACTCTCGTTTCTGCTTCTGAGCCGCTTTATCCCGGTCTTCCTGCATGCCAGCACCCTGGAGGCAGGCTTCTTTCCAGCGCTGTACCTGTTCTGGATACAAGCCTTTCTCGCGGCAATAGGCGCTAAGTTCGGCTTCAGACATCGAGGCCGTTTCCACTACAACGGCCAGCTTGGCTTCGGGGGACCAGTCTTCCCCGGTATTGCGATTACCTGGCACGGGCATTCCTTGTTGTCGACACTGTTTTAACCAACTATACAGAGTCACATCCGATATGCCTTCCTCCGCCGCCACCGACACGACACTTCGGTTCTGCGGAGGTAATAGTTTCTTCAACACTGCGGCTTTTCGTTCTTCGGAATAACGTGGCATGAATGCTCCCATGCCGCCCCTGATTGGTTAAATTCAGACGAAACCGCCTACTGGACAACTAGGCTGACAGAGGGGGCCAGGACGCAGGCGTCCACATGCTCCTGAAGATTCTTACCCACTCCCGGTAATTCGTGCAGGCCCCGAATACCCAGGTTTTCCAGGATGTCGCGGTCTCCGATGCCGGAAAGCTGAAGCAACTGGGGCGAGTTGATCGCTCCACCGCTTAGAATGATTTCCCGGTTTGCCCGCAACACCCGATCTCTGCCCTTGTGGCGGAGCTCTACCGCAACAGACCGTTTGCCCTCGAACACCACTTTTTTCGCCTGTGCGTCGGTGAATACAGTCAGGTTCTGGCGAGTCATGGCCGGCTTCAAATAGGCGTCGGCGGCACCGAATCGACGGCCATTCTTGATGTTCAGGTGGAAATAGCCCACGCCTTCCTGGTTGGCGCCGTTAAAATCGCTGTTGCAGGGAAAACCGGCCTGCCGTGCCGCATCTACGAAAGCTTCGGACATCGGGTACTCCGCTGTTTCCGGTGCACTGATGTGAAGGTTGCCACCTTTGCCGTGATAAGGGGTTCCGGAAAGCGTCTCGTGGTGTTCCGATTTTATGAAGTAAGGCAACATCTCCCGATAGCCCCAGCCTTCATTACCGAGTGCCTCCCACTCGTCGTAGTCCTCTTTCTGACCGCGCACGTAGAGCATGCCGTTTATTGACGAACTACCACCAAGCCCTTTTCCCCTGGGGGTAAACAAGGGCTCACCATCTCGCAGTTTCTGGTCGGGCCTGGCGTTGAATGCCCAGTTGTACTTCTTGAGAAACATGTGGGCGGCAAAGGCGCCCGGCGTCCGGATCGTGAACGAATCCCCACCCGGCCCCGCCTCCAGTATGCAGACCGAGTATCTGCCATCGGCTGAAAGCCGATCCGCCAGTACGCTACCGGCAGAGCCGGCACCGACCACGATGTAATCAAAATTCTCGTTCACGGTTTTTCCCCCACCGGTTCAATGATGGAGAAGTTTGCTGGTGGTTTTTCCAGCATTTGCAGCAGGCCAAAGAAGGCATCCACTGCCCCCTCGACCTGGATCTCGCCAGACTCCACCGCCTCCGGGAAGCTGGTTTTTTGAAGAAGGATATTATCCAGTACCGCTCGGTGCATACTCACACTGGCGTGGGCACGCTCGTCCAGCTCCCCCGACCGATGGGTCAGCGTGGCGTTCTGAAGGTTCAGCCGATAATCCTCACCCTGGTCGGTAATAGACCAGTTGATCACCAGATGCTCTCCGGCGGCTTTTTCCGGGTCAATCCTTACTGCCATCGAATCAAAAAACATACTGATTTGCAGTGCCTGCATCAGGTCTGGCTGCAGCCCCACATGTTTCGGCGTGATTAGGCCGTGGCGCAATTCGTGCGCACCAACGAGGTAGGCGCTACGCCAGGTGCCCGCCTCGGCCTGGTAACCAAGCTGCTCCAGAGCGTCCGCGCCCAGTTCGCGCGCTTCACGGTTTTCAGGGTTGGCATACACGAGATCTCGCATCACTGATGCAACCCAGCGATAGTCGCCGTCCGCAAAATCTTCGCGGGCCTTTCGGAGCACTTCTGCCTCACCGCCCATGTAGTCGATGGTGCGTCTCGATTCTTCACGAGGTGGCAAAGGGTTAAGGTTGGCGGGATTGGCGTCATACCAACCCATGTAGCGCTGATATACACCGCGGGCATTGTGGCTGACGGTTCCGTAATAACCGCGCGCTGACCATTCCTGGTTCAGGCTTTCAGGTAACTGCAGGTTTTCAGCAATATCGCCTGGCAACATGCCACGGTTCATCATACGAACCGTCTGATCATGGATATACTTGTACAGGTCCCTTTGAACTTCCAGAAAATGCGTGATGTCTTCCGGGTTCCAGATCGGCCAGTGATGCTGGGCCACCAGAATGTCCGTGCGATCAGCGAAGCGAACCAGTACCTTGTCGATAAACCTGGACCAGGAACTGGCGTCGCGAATGGCGGCTCCGCGGATGGTGTAGATGTTATGCAGGTGCTGACTTGTGATCTCGGCGGTGTTGAGCACACGGAACTGAGGGAAATACATCATCATCTCAGATTCGGCTTCGGTGCCGTGCGCCATCTGGAAGTCAATCTCGATACCATCGATGGTCAGGTTGGCGTTGTCAGGCACGGTATCGGTGGGAGCAATAAGGCTGAGCCCACCGCTACCCAGTGCCTTGCCAAGCCCGGTGTCGACATGACCTCTCACGCCCGGAGTCAAACCAGCGCCGAACTGGTAGGTGGCGCGACGGGTCATGGCGTTGCCGGCAATCACATTCTCTGCAATTGCATGCTCCATAAACCCCTCTGGAGCATAGATCCGGACCTTCCCGGCTCGAACATCCTCCTCATTAACGACACCCTTCACACCCCCGAAATGATCCGCATGGTTGTGTGTGTAAAGCACTGCCACCACGGGCTTTCTGCTTCGATGCTGGTAATAGAGTTCCAGACCGGCGCTCGCCGTCGCGGGAGTCAGAAGGGGGTCGATGATGATCAGGCCGCTGTCACCCTCAATGATGGTCATATTGGACAGATCCATGTTGCGGACCTGGTACATGCCTTCGACCACTTCGAACAGCCCATGGATCGCATTCAGTTGCGCCATGCGCCACAGGCTTGGATTGACTGAATCCGGAGCGGCATCGGCCTGCAGGAAGGCGTAGGGCGCCATGTCCCAGGCCACGTGACCTTCATTATCCAGCACCCTGCCATCAGGCAACGCACCCAAGAAGCCACGGCGAGCGTCCTCAAACGAACGGGTATCGGAAAACGGCAGCTCATTCAGTACCGCCTGGTTTAACTGTGCCGTCACGTCCGTTGCCGGCTTGGAGGTTTCGGCCTGAGCGATCATCGGGAACAGTAAACCGGCACCGAACGCTGTCAGCATGGCCTTCTTGAATAGGGGTAGCATGCGGAATCTCCTCTTTTTGGCGGCACCTGGGTTTTGTTGGTTTCGAATCGTGCGCCACGTAACTGCAGTTTGAAGCGAGGTGTTCCGTTCATCCAATGCAATGTTTCTTGACTTAATATGCGCAAAACGCATAGATATAGTGCCATGGACACACGACACATCCGGCATTTCATGGCGTTAGTTGAGTGCGGCAGTTTTGCCCGCGCCTCGGAAGTCGTGCACCTGTCTCAACCGGCTTTAAGTCGCAGCATCCAGGAACTGGAGCGCCAACTCGGGGCCAGACTGTTCGATCGGGGGCGCTTCGGGGTGGTTTTGACCGCGCACGGGCGAGCCGCTCTACCCCACGTCCGGGGCCTGCTGGCAGCGGCAGAATCTTTAAGACAGGAAGTCGAGGCCATCGACGAGCTTGAGACAGGCGAATTGAATATCGGAACCGGCCCCTACCCGGCGCTGGCACTGATGGATAAGGTCTGTGCCCGGTTTGTGGATCAGTATCCGGGAATCCGCCTCAACATTCGGACAGATAACTGGCAGGATTTACGCCTTGCGCTGTTGGACCATGAGATAGAGCTCTTTGTGGCCGATACCGGCGAGTTGTCTGGCGATCCCGATCTGGAAATAACCCACTTGCCGCAGCCCGAAGTTGTTGTGTTTTGTCGTCATGATCACCCGTTGGCTCAGGCGACGGGGGTGGTATGGGGAGATTTACTCGATTATCCAATAGCCATGACACGTGTTCCTGAAGATATGGAACGGAATATTCAGGCCATGAGCGCGCAACAAGGGGGGCTGAAACGAAGAATCGAGTGCGACAATATTGCCATGCTTGCGGCCATTGTTACTGGCAGCAAGGCCATCAGTATCGCACCCAGACCTATAGTGGCCGATTTGCTTGATAGCGGAAAGGTGACAACCGTTTCTGTATCCGGGATTGAGACTCTTCGGACCCGCTATGGTGTCTTGCAGCGTTGCGGGAGGCCGCTTTCACCGGCGGCAGCCAAGTTCCATTCCATGGTTCTGGAATTCGCAAAACTGAAATGAACCAGGAACATGGCATTTAAGGCGCATTCCAGAAAGCCAGGTTTGTGAAGCAGGGGCCAACATGATTCAGACCGGACCGTGATCAATGGCGGAAAGGGCCTCGTTCACCTGGAACACTTTGCCGTTGACCTTCGGCACACCGAATTCTTTCAGCCGGGCCGTATGCTTGTTCAGATAGGCCCTTGCACTGCTCTCATCTTCGAAGAGATAGATACCGCCCGCCTCGCAGGAGTCGGGATTTTCTGTCCAAATCTTCCAGAGAAACCCCGGCTCCCTGGCAATAGACTCGGCAAGCTCGGCCATCGCACTCGCCATCTCATCGCCAAACGGGCCGTCGTAAGGAAAATCCAACTGTAGCAGGGTTCTCATCGTTCACGTCCTCCTGAGTTCATCAATGCATCATAGCCCTAACCCACACTAGTGCAGGCAGGCGTCATTTTCTGGCCCACAAGCCATTTCCCGGAACTTCAACTCTCTCCCGACACCGTGGAATCCAGATCCGCAAGCACTCCCGGTATCTCCTCAGCTTCTGAACGTCGGTTCAGCAGCAACGCCTGCGCAATACCCGCCAGAATGATCAGGGCGCAGCCGGCCAGCTGGAGGCTATTCAGGCCCTGATCAAACAGTATCCACGCAAGCGCCACAACGGTAATGGGCTCCAGATAAGCCAGGGTGCCGAACGTGGCCGCGGGCAGAGACCTCAGAGCGATAACGGCCAACAGGATGGCCAGGAAACCCGGCAGAATACCGGCAGCAATCAACCACCCCCACTGCGCGCCGGAAATGACTTCGCTCTCCAGCAGCACCAGCGGCAACATGCACAAAGCACCAGCGAGCATCTGGTAACCACTGCGGCTGAACACATGAACACGGTCATCCATGGAACGATTGGTTAACATAAACGCCGAGTAACAGAGCATGGCGCAGAAAGCATAGGCCAGACCGATGGCTTCTTCTGCCCGTCCACTCAGGTTGAAGTTGAATTCCATCATCATGGCGAAGCCCAGCAGCGCGAATCCGACCAATCCAACACTGGCCGAGGTGAGGCGCTCTCCGAGAAAGAAATGAGCCGCCACAGAGGCCGTCACTGGTGCCAGATAAAGCACCATAACAGCGTTCGCCATACTGGTGTAATCCATTGCCAGGATGTAAAACATCACGAAACCCGCCAGGAAAGCACCGGTTACCAACACCTTCATACCGGGCCACATAAAGATCTTGCTGTGTTGCCTGGTTGCCAGCAGATAAACCGCCACCAAAACGGCCCCAATGAAGAGCCTATAGAAGGTAACCGTCTCGGCCCCCACCCCCGCATAGACCGAAATGGCACCGATCGTTCCCATAAAAACTGCGGAGAACGCTGCGGATAGTAAAAAGACTCCGGATCTCGATACTGAAGTCATGCTACCTCTGAATTAATGAATACCCCGTTTAGTCCCGCCGCGGCAAAGGGCAGGCCTGCGCTACACGAACGGAAGGCGCCTCCAGACTATTTAAATAACCCCAAACGCCAACATCGCATCAGCCACCCGACAAAACCCTGTCGTATTGGCACCAAACACGTAGTCTCCCGGCCGGCCGTATTCTTCAGCGGTTTCAAAACAGGAGCGGTGAATTTCGATCATGATGTCCTTAAGGCGCTGTTCGCTGTAATCGAAACTCCAGGAGTCCCGGGAGGCATTCTGCTGCATTTCCAGCGCGCTGGTAGCCACGCCACCGGCATTAGCCGCTTTTGCAGGACCAAATAAAATGCCGGCGTCGCGGAACAACTTCACCGCGTCTGGAGTGCACGGCATATTGGCACCTTCAGCAACCGCCAGGACGCCATTGCGAATCAACGCCTTCGCGTCGATCCCGGTCACCTCGTTCTGGGTGGCGCATGGCAGGGCTACCTGACAGGGCAATTCCCAAATGGACGCCCCGCGCACGTAATCGCTTCCATTCTGCCGCCGGGCGGCATAATCGCTGATTCGGCCGCGTTCCGTCTCCTTGATCTGGCGAACCAGTGCAACATCGATTCCGGCCGGGTCATAAACGTAGCCACTGGAATCGGAGCAGGCGATCACCCTGCCCCCAAACTGCTGAACCTTCTCCATCGCATAAATTGCGACGTTCCCGGAGCCGGAAACTACCACGTCCTTGCCCTCCAGATCGGAACCTTGAGCTGCCAGCATCTCCCGGACAAAATAAACCGTTCCGTAACCTGTCGCTTCCTTGCGCACTCGAGCACCGCCCCATCCGAGGCCTTTACCGGTCAGCACGCCAGATTCGTAACGGTTGGTGAGGCGCTTGTATTGCCCGAACAGAAAACCAATCTCCCTGGCTCCTACGCCGATGTCGCCTGCTGGCACGTCGGTGTACTCGCCAATATGCCGGTACAGTTCGGTCATGAAGGATTGGCAAAACCGCATGATCTCATTGTCAGATCGGCCCTTAGGGTCAAAGTCGGAACCACCCTTGGCTCCGCCGATCGGCATACCGCTCAGAGAGTTCTTGAAGATCTGCTCGAAACCCAGAAATTTCACCACGCCCAGATTGACGGAAGGATGGAAACGCAAGCCCCCCTTGTAGGGTCCAAGGGCCGAGTTGAATTCAACGCGAAACCCCCGGTTGATCTGCACGGTGCCAGAGTCATCCACCCAGGGGACCCGGAAAATGATTTGCCGCTCTGGTTCGCAAATACGCTCAAGGAGCTTCGCTTCCTTATACTCGGGATGCTTGGCAATCACCGGCGCCAGCGAGTCGAGAACTTCCAGAACGGCCTGATGAAATTCAGGTTCCGCGGGATTTCTCAGGACGACCTGCTCATACAGCTGGTCAAGGGGGGCTTTCTGGTGCATGCATCTTCCTCGTTCAGTTTGCGTGAGTCACATGGATAATTTTCAGACGCAGCTGGTTCTTTCCAGCCAAAGGCCAATCAATACGATCGCCTACCCGAAGACCCAGCAAGGCTGTGCCCGCCGGAGCCAGGACGGATACACACTCCTCGCTTCCGTCTCGCGGGGTCGAGTACACGAGTCTCTTCGTGTACTCAGCGTCGTTACTCTCATTTTTAAAATGGACCAGAGAATTCATGGTGACGGTGCCGGAAGGCAGCTTTTCGGCATCAACCAGAGTTGCTCTATCAAGCTCGAGCGCAAGCGCTTCGGCTGTTTCAGTGCCATGTAGCTGTTTCTCCAACATCGCAGATAAACGATCAAAATCCTGTTCTAAGACATAAATAGCTGGACGTTCGGACATACCGACTCCTCTAGGAGTCTGCGCGGCAGAAGTGTTTTGAGCAAGTGACCCCGCCGCGTCGAATCACAGTTCGGCCCGAGAACGTATCCACAATATCCAGCCGAATAGAGTCTCGATTCTCTCTATTCAGTCAGTCAAGACGGTTATCAGC
>NZ_JBSXOI010000042.1:0-92847 GCF_056859395.1 Marinobacter sp. L-80 | reverse complement strand
GGTTGTGAAAGAGCATGCAGGTTAGACTTGGACATGGCGTATCATTCCTCTGTTGGTTGTGATCGTCGCGGTGATCAACCAACAGGATACGCCACCCCTTCAACCTGCTTCCATACACCAGAAATCACCATAACTCTTCGGGCGCGGGCCTGAGCCTGATCCAGGCCGACGACGCCACGCTGCCCTCAAGCGATGCTACCTACAACGGTTTTTTCAACGTACTGATCGATAACACCGGTCAAATCATCTTCGGCGGTATCCTGAACCAGTAATCGGGCTCGGTGACGGATCAGGTCGATGGGCTTAACAATGAGGTGCTGTTACGCAGCAATGCCGGCACAACGTCTGTGATCGCCCGGGAAGGCGACCCTGCGAGGAATGGCACCGAGTTTCCGACACTGGATGCGGGAAATATCTACTTTACAGAGAATATCCAGGGTAATCGGTTATTCTCGTCCTTGAGTTCAGACGGCAATGGTGCGATTACCTTTAAGCCCGGGTCGAACACGGATGCCTTCAAAGTGGCAGACGATTCGTTTTATCCAGCGGGCAGCGCATTTTGGACGATCACAGGCTTGGGGCAGAAGGCCCAATCGTTAAAGGCCGGTGAAACGCTACTTCCTGGCAATCTCGAGCCTAAAAACTTTGGTTCCCTCGATTTCGACAGCAACCAGGCAGAGCAACTGGTGTTTGGGCTGTCGCTTCAAAACGCGGACGGGACTGCGCTGGCCGGCTCGGAGGATACCGGTATATACGTCCGTAATGCCGATGGCAGCTATCGGGAAGTCGTGCGGGAGGCTGGCGGCTCCGCGCGGGACTTTATTTATAATCTGAACTCGGCGAGACCTCTGCTGACCGATAACGGTGAAGTGTTCTACTACGCCCTTAGAGGGGTTTCCGGGCCGGCCAATCGGGGCATCTACACCGATTCGCTGGGTAACGGTGATTTTACCCGGATCAGCCGTAGCGAGCAGACGCTCCTGCTGGATGATGGCTCGCTCTTTGAGGTCACCGGTTTCATTGGCGGCGCGAACTCGTTCGAGGTGGGCGCCGACGACTCCGTGGCCTTCCTGGTCAACTCGGGCACCCTGGATCAGGAAGACGCTTTGCTGGTCTGGACCAACGACGGAACCAGTGCCACCACGAAGGTGTTTTTCCAGGAGGGGGATCCCGTTCGAGGTTTGCCGGATGCTTCCGGTGTGGAGCTTGCTGTTAGCTTGGGCTCGAACACAACCAGATTGGCGTTCAGCCGGCAATCCTGGGCGGCATTCCGGGCGAGCGATGAGGCGGACATCAATAACCGAAAGAGTCTGCTGCTTGCCTCCAGCCCTTCAGGTTATACCCGCGTGATCGCGAGGGAAAGGCAGCAGTTCGCGGTTGATGGCGTCAATTATGGTGTTGTGACCGAAATCCTGGATTTCAAAATGGCTGCGCCGGCCGAAATGATTGTGTCATTGCGATTTGATGAAGATGGTATATCCGGCCTGCAACCAGACGGCTCTTTTGTGGGGCCAGACGGCAAGAATGGGCTCTTCCGTGTTGTATTGTGCAGCCCCTCAGAGCCCTGTTAACAGGAACTCGTAAACTGCAACATTCATCGGCAAGGTAAACGGCATATCGAAAATAAACGGGTAGGGTGCCAGCAGCGATCTTGCCCGTCTTCTTTCAAATAAAAAAGGCAGCCCTGAGGCTGCCTTTTTTGATCACGTATTGGCTGTTATTTACAGGCCAATAACGTTCTCTGCCTGCGGGCCTTTCTGGCCCTGAGTCACGGTGAACTCAACTTCCTGGCCTTCGGCCAGAGTTTTGAAACCGCCACCCTGAATATTGCTGTAATGAACAAAGACGTCTGCGCCGCCTTCACGAGTAATAAAACCAAAACCTTTTGCTTCGTTGAAGAACTTAACGTTGCCGGTAATTGTAGACATAAATAGTTATCCTGAAATTAATCAATAAGGTGCCGTCAAAGGATCGTTGTGATCATTGATCAGCGATATGCGGGAAATAAAAAAACGTGCAGGATCAAAAACAGGACAAAAGGTGTGGCAACACAAGAGGTCTTATTCGTGAAATGCTTTGCTAGATCTTTCCAACGAGAAGGACAGTACGCTAATTAGGAGGCCCTGCATAGCAAAGTTTTCAACTGTTGCGAAAAACCGGAACAGACTTGTTTGCTGGGCAAACACTCTGTTCCGGTGTGCATTCGCGTTCTAACGTTCTTTTATATTTCCGTCCGCATCGGAAATCACTATCTCTACCCGCCTGTTCTGTTGGCGCCCTGCGGATGTTTCGTTCGTCGCAACCGGGTATTGTTCCCCGAATCCCTGCACTTCAATCCGGGCCCGATTAATACCTCTATCCATCAGGGCCTCTCTTACAGCCTCAGCCCGACGCTCTGACAGTTGTTGGTTGTAAGATTCTGCTCCGGTGCTGTCCGTGTAGCCTTCCACGCGCACGCGACGGTTTTCATATTCAGCCATGAATTCAGCCAGGCGGCCTACTGTCGTTTCCCCGGCAGGTTTCAGTTCAGCACGATTCAGGTCGAACAGAACGTCACCCAGGGTAAGTACCATGCCACGGTCTGTCTGTTCGGCCTGCATAGCTTCCATTTGACGGCGCAATTCAGCAGCTTCCTGCTGGGCAGCCTGAGCCTCTGCAGAGCGAGCCTGCAACTCCAATTCCTTGCGTCTTTCTTCGGCGGAGTTTATCTGTTGCTGCAGCTTGGCGCGTTCGGCCTGCTCCCGGGCAATCTCGGCATGGCGATTGGCCAGGTAGGCCGCATGCTCGATTTCCGCGGTGCTGGCACCCTCTTCCAGTAATCGCTCAGCGCGGGCAAGTTGATCCCTGGCGCTTCTCAGCTGGCGGTCGCCACTGCGGGCAACGTCTGGATCGGTTCTGATATCCTCATAGGCCGCCTTTGCTTCGTCAACCATTTGATTGTCCTTGGGCGCACTGGCACATCCGGCCATGAAGATGGAAAAGCCGACAACCATGCTCAAAATCATGTATCGATTATTCATATCAATCTCCTGTTTAAGCTGGCGCCCTTACTGGCTTCCATTCATGCGTTGGCGAAGAGACTCAATGTTCCTGTTGATCTCTTCCACAGCCTGTTTGGCCTTTGCAGTTTCGGCACGCGCGCCGGCCAGCTGAGCATCGACGGATGCCTGTTCCAAAAGGTGCAGTGCTTTCTGATAATTCTCCTCGCTCATTTCATCGTCGATGAGCTCTTCGGCATCGGCAAGCTTGTTCTGGGCCTGATTCAGCAGCACTGGCTCAAAGTTTCTTGCGTCGGATGACACCGCTTGTTGAACGGAAGATTCGGCGGCTCGCATTTGAGAGGTGGGGGGCTCCACGGAGCCTGCGCAACCGGTGATAGCGACGGCTATGCCGGCGATCCCGACGGCGCCCAATATCGACATATAATTGCTCATGCAATATCTCCTTATACTGGAAAACGGAGGCCTGACTGATTCCTTTAATCCAGTCAGGTTGCTGATCTGTGGTAATGGACCTGGAGGAGAACTCAGGGTATCTGTCAGCTCAAACGCCTCTACTTCCTCAATTCAAAGATAGCAGTCAGTGGTGTTGTGCACATGAGCATTTATCAATGAACATTAACAGCCGAAACACACTGTCTGAGAACGAGTAAGCCCTCCAAAATGAACGCTCCTTTCAAACTCCGGCCTTACCAGCGGGAAGCGGTTGACGCCACGCTGGCTCATTTTCGGAAAACCGATGAGTCCGCCGTTATCGTGCTGCCAACCGGTGCGGGGAAAAGCCTGGTTATTGCCGAGTTGGCGCGTCTCGCAAAGCGAAAGATCCTGGTGGTAACCCACGTAAAGGAGCTGGTGGAGCAGAATCACGCCAAGTACCAGAGCTACGGGTTAACCGGCGGAATTTTCTCCGCCGGGCTGAAGCGGAAGGAAAGTCACCACCAGGTGACCTTTGCCAGTGTGCAGTCGGTATCGGCGAACCTGGATCAGTTTCGGGACCAATACTCGCTGGTTATTATCGATGAATGCCATCGGGTCAGCGGGGAAGAAACCAGTCAGTATCAGCGCATCATAGAGCTCTTGCGGCAACAGAACGATTCTCTGAAAGTGCTCGGGCTGACTGCGACGCCATACCGTCTGGCCATGGGCTGGATCTATCGCTATCACTATCGGGGCTTTGTTCGGGGCGAGGATGACAAGCCCTTTCAGCACTGCATTTACGAGCTGCCCCTGAGTTACATGATCAACCGGGGGTATCTCACCCGGCCGGAGCTGGTGAACGCGGCAGTGGCGCAATACGATTTCTCTGCGCTGCCCCAGGACCGCTTTGGCGAATACGCCGAGAGGGACGTTAACCAGCTGCTGAGCAAACACAAGCGCGTGACCCGGGCGATCATTGAGCAGGTTGTGGAGTTGGCTGCCGAGCGTCAGGGCGTGATGATCTTTGCGGCCACCGTGGAGCATGCGCGGGAGGTCGCCGGGTACCTGCCAGAACACGAAACTGCCTTGATAACGGGCGCCACCGATCTGAAGGATCGGGACTTGCTGATTCAGCGCTTCAAGCAGAGGCAGTTGAAATATCTGGTGAACGTGTCTGTGCTCACCACGGGCTTTGATGCGCCCCATGTGGACTTCATCGCCATTCTTCGGCCCACCCAGTCGGTGAGTCTCTATCAGCAGATTGTGGGCCGTGGTCTTCGTCTGGACGAAGGCAAGCAGGATTGCCTGGTAATTGATTACGCCGGCAACCATGTAAACCTGCATCACCCGGAGGTGGGGGAGCCGAAACCGAACCCTGATAGTGAGCCGGTGCAGGTGTTCTGCCCGGGCTGCGGGTTTGCCAATATCTTCTGGGGCAAAACAGACGGTGATGGCCGTGTGATCGAGCACTACGGCCGCCGTTGTCAGGGGCTGCTGGAGCCGGTTGACGGGGTTCAGGATGAACGCCCGCAACAGTGCGATTACCGATTCCGCTTCAAGGAGTGCCCGCATTGCGGGGCCGAGAATGATATTGCAGCCCGCAACTGCCACCAGTGCCAGAAAGCCATCATCGACCCGGATGACCAGCTCCGGGATGCGCTGAAACTAAAGGATACCATGGTCATCCGCTGCGCCGGGATATCGCTGGTCGCCGATGGCAGCAAGTTGAAGATCACCTATCACGGGGAAAATGGGGAAGAGCTCGGCGAGTCGTTTGATTTCAGCAAGCCGGGCCAACGCGCTGTTTTTAACAGACTGTTCGGGCGTCGTTTTGCCAATAGCCAGGCCCCGAAAGCGTTCAGCTCAGCGGATGAGGTGCTTGAGCTGGAGGCCTTATTGCCGGCACCGGATTTCGTGATTGCGCGTAAGCAGAAGCACTATTGGCAGGTGCAGGAACGGGTTTTTGATTATCTGGGGCAGTTTCGGAAGGCGAATGAAGTTTAGGCCCGGTTTTCCTGTCCTGCTTTTACTTGCCTGCAGTCAGCTCCGCTGCTCGTTATAATGGCGTATCTAAAATCATCGAAGAGAACCCTATGCCAATTGAAAAGAATCAGGTCGTCCTGTTCCACTACAGCGTTCGTGATGAGCAAGACAACGCTGTTGAAGACTCCCACGGCGGCGAGCCGAACGCCTACCTGCATGGCCATGGCGGCATCATCAAGGGCCTGGAAGAAGCCCTGGAAGGTCGCGATGCCGGCGATACCTTCAGTGTGACTGTCACTCCCGATAAAGCCTATGGGCCCCGCAAGCCCGATGCCATCCAGCGGGTGCCGATCAAGCATTTGATGGGGGCCAAACGCTGGAAGGCGGGCATGGTTGCTCAGGTTCAGACCGAGCAGGGGCCTCGCCACGTGGTTGTTGCCAAGGTGGGCCACAAATTTGCCGATGTGGACACCAACCATCCGATGGCCGGCAGAACCCTGACCTTTGATATTGAGGTGATTGACGTGCGCGCCGCGACCTCGGAAGAGATAGCCCACGGCCACGCGCATGGCCCGGGCGGGCATCACCACTAAGCATGTGAGGGCAGGCATGCAGATCGGCGTGATTGCAGATACCCATAGCAAAATGCGTCCAGAAGCCCTGGAAGCCTTGAAGGGCTCGGAGGTCATCCTGCATGCCGGCGATGTCGGGCGGGACGACGTTCTGGACGCGCTCGAGGCGATCGCGCCGGTCATTTCCATCCGCGGTAATATCGATAAATCCGGCCGTGCAGCCGAGCTTCCCGACACTCGAGATCTGGAGTTTCTCGGCCAGGCCCTTTACATGCTCCACGATGTCAAAACCCTCGACTTCGATCCGCAAGGCCGCTACCGCGTGGTGATTGCTGGCCACTCCCACAAACCCCGCAACGAGTGGATTGGCGATGTGCTGTACTTCAATCCCGGTGGCGCAGGCCCCAGGCGCTTTACTTTGCCGATTACGGTGGGGCGGCTTGTAGTGAATGAAAACGGTGTGACTGGTGAGATTATTGAACTGCGTACCTGATCGAAAATGGCGTTACACTAAATCTACCGGTGTTGGCGGCACCGTTCTTTCGCCGAACCATTTTGGGTTTCGAGACTAACTTTCAATTTTTATCGGGTAAGGCGCAGTGATTAAAAGGTTAAGGAAAGCCGTTTATCCAGTGGTGGTTTTAACGCTGTTTATGATGGCTGCGTGCCCGGTTTCTGCAAAGATCTATAAATGGGTGGATGAAAACGGCCAGGTGCATTTCGGCGATCGGCAGGATCACCGGGTCGCGCAGGAAGTGGTCAATGTTAAGCCACGTGCCTCGGAATGGTCGCGTTTTGAGATCGATATCAGAACTGTTGATGTTGAGCTGAGCGAAGCGGAACACCAGCAGATCGTTGAAGGCGTTAACAACGTCTATGAGTTCTTCGACCGGGTGATGTCTTTTGATATGCACCGGACGGTGCCGGTCAATATTCTGATTCTCAAAGACAGCGCGGCATACCGTAACTACCTCGTCCGTCGGAACAGGGGGATGGCTGTTGCCTCTTACGGGCTTTACATACCTTCCGAACACCAGATCGTCGTCTATGTTCGTAAAAACAGAAATCTCACCTTCAAAACCATCAAGCACGAAGTGAGTCATGCGGTTGTCGATACCATCGTTCCCTATGCGCCAGCCTGGCTGAACGAAGGGTTGGCAGAGCAGATGGAGACCATTGAGCGCGATGAATCCGGCTTGTATTTTGAGCGCCACCGTGAAAATCAGTGGGTGGTTGATCAGGCACTTGAACAGGGCCGTCTGGCGGGCATCGATCAGCTATTGAAGCTGCCAAGCAACAAGTGGCGACATTCTGATCTGTCGGGGCGCGGAAGCCTGCGGGCCCAGTCTGGCCAGTTCGTGTATTTCCTGATGTCCAAACCTACCCGAAGAAACTTTGTGGTGCGCCTGATGCACAACTTTAATCGGGGAGATCGCACCATCTCCTATTATCTGGTCAACGACAATTACATTGGTGGTGTAAGCATGCTGGCCCTCGACTGGCGGCGCTGGTTGCACGATCAGGGAGAGGGCGTCGTCAGGTTATAAGTTCGAAGCCGGCGACCAGACTTCCCCGTGCTGCATCACCCGAAAGTTCGTTTCGTTCAGCCCTTGTCGCTCCAGGGCGGCTCTTAGCCGTCGGGGTGGCTCGTCCATGGGCTCGTCGGTGAGCACGAACGTGCCCCAGTGCATCGCCACCGACTGTCGGGAACCGATATCCTGATGAATGCTCACCGCCTCTTCCGGGGCCACGTGCACCGGCGCCATGAACCAGCGCGGGTCGTAGGCCCCAATGGGCAGCAGCGCAGGTTGTCTCCGAAGCGCCGGTGTAACTGGCGCACGGTTTTTTCATCAAGGTGGTCGTAGTGGTTGTGGGAAATCAGCACCAAATCAATCGGCGGCATGTCTGCTACCGTCAGGGCCGGCGGTGTGTAACGCTTCGGCCCGACCAGTTGAAAGGGGCTGGCGCGTTCCGACAGTACCGGGTCGGTGAGCACGTTCAGACCACGATACTGGAACAGGAACGAGGCGTGACCCAGCCAGACCAGTTGTGGTTCTTCGGGCGGACTCATCAGGGAATGCGTATCTGGCCGCAGCAGCGTGAAGCGTTTTCCCTTCGGGAAGTTGCGGCCCGGGGCCAGTTGCCAGCGCATAAAATCGCCAATGCCATGTCGGGGGACTGGCTCCAGGTTGCGGTACCTGCCCCGATAGAAATGAGGTTCCGCAGCGAGAGCGGCAAGGCGATTACGGTCAACGGTCATGGATCGAACTCTCATTCTTGTCAGGGGCCAATGCCAATAGCTCCTGCAACATGCTGTAGCTTAATCCCCAGATGCAGGCATCCTGGTAACGGCAACAGGGCATGTTGAGTGTGCCCAGGGGCGTGCGCCAGGAAAGTCGGCCCTGGTTCGCGTCTGCGCCGAGGTAGTCCATCGGCACCCAGACCGCTCGCTCGACTTCGTGATTCGTCGAGACCGACTTCGGTCCGCGCCACTCGAACACATAGGGGGTGACCACCATCGGGCGCCAGCGGCTGTGATGGCGGGTGACCAGGTCGGACAGCCGGATGAGAAAGCGGCCGTGGCGCCTCAGATTCATGCCGGTTTCTTCCAGTGTTTCCCGCTCGGCAGCGGCTCGTGCAGATGCATCTTCAGGTTGCAGGCGGCCGCCCGGGAAAGCCATGTCGCCAGACCAGGGGTCACCCTCCCGACGGGCCCGCTGGATAAAGAGCAACTCCTTGCCGCCGTTTTCTGTGCTTCGAAAGATAAGGGCGACGGACGCTCGGGCGAATCGGCGCCGAAACGGTATCTTGTGGGGGCGCAAATGGCTTAGCCAGGATTTCGAGGTCAAGAAAGACTATCCTCTGGTAATGGTTGGTTATAGTTAAACACATCCTGCACAGGCTAGACGCAATCCCGATATTCAAAACTTCAATCTGACGGCCCGCTGGCTATTGTCGGCTCCTTCGCCGTGCGCAAAACCGGTCAAAATTTTCTGGCTTTGGTCTACATTGTATTGAAGCGAACGGTAAGTCACCGGTTATCGCACCAATGATGGACACCTTGGCGGTAGGCTGATGGAGCTGGAGCAGATCAATGCCATAGAACGGGCAACCCGTTATGGGCGCGCCGAGGTGCTTCGCCTCGGTGTGGCCGTGATCTTCATTGTCGGCATCATGTTGTATGTCCGCTCGATAGGGGCGGATGCGCCAAACATGGTCATGCTGGTGGCAGCGGCCATGATCGGCGGCTACATGGCGATGAATATTGGCGCAAACGATGTCGCCAATAACGTAGGCCCTGCCGTCGGTTCCAAGGCTCTTACGCTTGCGGGTGCAATCGCCATTGCCGCGATCTTTGAGGCCAGCGGCGCGCTTATCGCCGGTGGCGATGTGGTGAGCACGATAAAAAAGGGGATTATTGATCCTGCCCTGATTGGCGATGCCGACACCTTCATCTGGCTCATGATAGCCGCTTTGCTGGCTGCTGCACTGTGGTTGAATGTTGCCACATACGTGGGCGCGCCAGTCTCCACGACACACTCAATTGTTGGTGGTGTTATGGGTGCGGGCATCGCTGCCGGAGGCTCGGGCATTGTTGATTGGGGCCAGTTCGGCCAGATCGCTGCCAGTTGGGTTATTTCCCCGGTGCTTGGCGGTGCCATTGCAGCCTTGTCTCTATACCTTATCAAGCGCCGGATTACCTACAAGCGGGATATTGCCCAAGCTGCGAAACACAACGTTCCCCTGTTCGTTGCAATCATGGCCTGGGTCTTTTCGACCTATCTGGCGTTGAAGGGATTAAGCAAGATTGTCGAGATCGGGTTACTCCCCGCCGTTGGGTTGGGGGCAATCGTCGGAGCCATCGTGTGGTGGCTTACAAAATGGTTGATTCACCGCCACTCCGCCGAGGTGGAAAACAGCAAGGCGGGCGTTGATGGCCTTTTTACTATCCCGCTGATTTTTGCGGCCGCGCTTCTGAGCTTTGCCCACGGCGCGAATGACGTTGCCAACGCAGTCGGCCCGCTGGCCGCGATCAATGAAGCCGTGCTTCAGGGCGGAATAGCGTCCAAGGCCGCGATTCCCAGCTGGGTGTTGTTGGTGGGTGCACTTGGTATCGCGCTTGGCCTGGCACTGTTTGGCCCCAAGCTCATACGCACGGTAGGTTCGGAAATAACGGAGCTCGACCGGATGCGGGCTTTCTGCGTAGCGATGGCTGCGGCGGTTACGGTTATCGTTGCCAGTCAGTTAGGCCTTCCGGTGAGCTCAACGCATATTGCGATAGGGGGTGTGTTTGGCGTTGGCTTTTTGCGCGAACATCTCAAAACGACCTATCGCCAGAAGATTGATGAGATCGAGGCGCACTATGCCGGAGAGGACCGGGAGAAAGTAGAGCGGGTGCTGGAGGAGTTCGAGGAAGCTTCCTTTGAGGAGAAGGGGCAAATTCTACAGAACCTCAAGAGGAATAATGGTGGCACGGCACCGATCTCGAAAAGCGATCGCAAGGGTCTGAAAAAGGTTTATCGCCAGGAGCTGGTAAAGCGATCAGCGGTGTTCAGGATTGTGGCTGCCTGGATTGTCACCGTTCCATTATCGGGACTGTTAGCGGCTATGCTTTTCTTCACGATCAGGGGGATGCTTCTTCCATAAGCTCTCTCAGTTTGGCAAGTTGCGCCTCAACGACTCGCAGGCGAACTTCTGTTTGAGCGGGTGTTTCCCCCGGGGCGCCGGAAGTCAGTCGGTCGCGGTATTTCTCCTGTTTCTCCACCAGCCGCTCTTCAAGCCGCTTCAGTTCTTCAAGCTCCAGGGACTTACCCTTGTCATGGTCGCCCAGAATATCGTCAAGCTTCGCCACAAGATCCTTGAAACCCACTGTTCCGTCCTCTCTGTTTAAAGCTTAATCGGAATTCGTCATGGCATGACTTCTGCCCGCCCTGCGTCGCTCACCGACAGCTCCTCTGTGGTTCGAGCGGCTTCAACATCCATGGCAGTCAGGAGCTCGCGGGTTCCTGTCAGAATAGCATCGACGGTTTCGCTGGCGTAGGCAGAGTCGTTTAGCAGAGACGTAGCCATGGCGGCATCAATCCGTTTTGCACCCAGGAGTTTTGTGACACGACCGACCATCGATTCGCGGTCTACTCGTGCACGCACAGCGATCTCGTCGAGCTCCAGTATTGCTGCGCTGGCATCCTCAAACCGGCCTTCGTAAAAACGATGGGTCTCACGCAGTACCATCGCGACTCGCAGTCGAAGCTCGTTGTACTCTTTGCGAATCGTGGCGTTATCCGACGCCATATAAATTGTGAGATTCTTGCGTAGGTGTTTGACATGCTTGATGGCTTCGACCATCTCCGCGGCAGCATGCTGAAGACGATAAAGCGATTCGGTGGAGTTGGCCGGCGACTCCCGGGTCATTCGCCCGGAAATAAAGTCGAGAATGGCGTTGTACAGGCGTTTTACTCGCTGTCGGTAGATCAGGTCGATGTCGATATCGATGCGTTCCCGGGAATTGTTAATCATCGCTTCAAGGTCATCGCTCTGGCGAATATTTTCGCGGTGCAGGTGGAGGCCATGGGCAAGGATAACGAAGGCTTGATCGAACAGGTGCCAGACCTCCCTGCGCACTGCCGCGTTTGCACTATCGGGTGAGTCCATCGCAGCCTGATTCAGGTACCGCGGCTGTGCGGCGACCTCTTCCTCTCGCTCTGGCAGCCAGCGCTCGAGTGCCCGTGCCATTCTCGATATCAGTGGCAGCATGATGGCAACACCAAGGCAGTTGAACAGGGTGTGGAATAACGCGAGCTTGATCGTATAGTCATCGTCGGCGATCGACATGAGCGCTGACAGGGCATCCACTGACCAACGCAGGGGCTCGATCAGCACCAGGGCAATCACCGCCGTTACCGCGTTGAACAGGAGATGGGCGCCTGCCAGACGCTTGCCAGTGATATTTGCACCCAGACCACCGATCAGCGCGGTGACGGTTGTGCCAATATTCGCACCAATGGCCAGGGCCAGAGCGTTTTCATAGGTAATCTGCCCCGTGGCCAGACCGGCCAGAGTCAGCGCCAGCGTCGCATGGCTGGATTGCATCACGACGGTCGCCAGAATTCCGAGGCCTGTGTAGACAAGAAGTCCTGCGACACCGTCCATTGCATACTCGCGCAGATCGACAGCCGACTCGTAACTTTCGAATCCCGCCTTCATGAAATCGATGCCGAGAAACAGAAACCCGAGCCCGGCGAGAACTGCACCGAAGGCTTTCCAGGCTCGTGGTTGCTGGAAATTCAGTACCACGCCAAAGACAAGCATCGGCAAAGCAAAGGCCGAAAGGCTCATTTTCATACCGATGGTGGCGAACAACCAGGCGCCGGTCGTAGTGCCGAGATTGGCGCCGAAGATAATGCCGATACCCGTGATCAGCGGAAGCAAGCCGGCGCTCAAAAACGAGATCGTGATCACCGATACCAGGGAACTGGACTGCATGATGGCGGTACTGACGATGCCAAAACCGAGGCTTTTCGGAATCGTATCGGTTGTACGACGCAGCACGCTCTCGAGAAAACCACCGGTAAACTGGCGAAACCCGTTCTCCAGCGAGAGCATGCCGAACAGAAAAATGGCAACGCCGGCGGCAATCTGTTTGAACTCTGGGCTCAACCAGAGCGCAAGGGCGAGGATTCCGAGGATCAGAGCAAGAAAGAGTTGGCGATAGTTCACTGGGATTTAAAGTTCCCTTTTACGAATTATTTGACTATCAGTTTGCACTGGGACCATATCAGTGGTCATCCTTTTGAATTGTAGGCTGTTAACTTTTTAAACGCGTACCCAAACCGTGAATCGGACTTTAATAACCCGGCATTCATCGCAAAAAAGCGAGCGATTGAAACCGTGCCTTGCGATGCACCCGAAAGGAGGCCAGATGACGTTCGAGCATATCGTTCAGATAAACGACCTGACCAAGCCAGAGCTACCGGTTCTGACCCGATTCCAGGTGTGGGAGGGGCTGGTGCTCAGGGCCCGGCGCCCGGACAAGTTCCTCGTTGGTGTCTATGATTACGAGATTCTGGATCAGGGCCCGGCTTACCTGAAGCGTAGCCTCCAGCTGCCGGGACTGCAGGTGGTCGATGAAGTTACTTTCTGGCACGAGGCGAGGATAGAGTACCGGACTCAGCCAACGGCCACCCTCCCGGCCGCAACACTTGTCATGGATATCGAAGAGCCCGAGCCGGCATCACTGTTTGTCCGTTTCCGGTATGAAACAGCGAGCATCGAGAACCGCGGTGATTCGATGCCCTATGACCAGTATCTTGAACAGGCCTATTTGGCCACAGACATTGAGACGATTCAGATCATTCGGCAGTTGGCCGAGACAGGGGTATTCTGACAAATCCCACTCGTTTGATGGAGTGGGAGCGTATCCTGTCCGTGAGCCCACAGTTGAGGAGTAGCCATGTTTCGCATTCATGTCGAACGAGTTCTCGAGAAGGATATCGAGTCAGTCTTTGAAGCCATCTCCGACCACGCCCGCTATTCCCGGTTTCCAGGGGTTAGCAAGTCTTTACTGATTGAAGAGGGTAGAGACGAGAAAAATGGCACTGGCGCCCTGAGAATTATCGGAGCGGGCCGGCTCGAGCTCACTGAGCGTATTACCCGGTTCGAGAGGCCAAACCGAATGCATTATCAAATTGAAAAATCGAGCCCGTTCGCCGTTCAGCACACGAAGGGAGAGATTGTTTTAAAGCCAGAAGGTGAGCAGACCCGGGTTACCTGGGTTTCTGAAGGGCATGTGCAGGTGCCGCTGCTGGGTGGGGTAATGGACCGATTGGCTGAGCGCAGCTTTTCCAGAGCCTTCAGTTCTTTGCTCAAGGCTATTGAGCGCCTCTAGAGCTTGAGCTGAGCCCACACTATTCATAACTCGACAAACCGTGGCACAACCATGAGCCCTACACCCACTGCCAGCATCTCCCAGGCGCTGCTGGCCAGGTAGGGATACAGGATCATGGCAATGCCGCAGTAGCGGGTGACGATGTTTTTCCTGCGCCGGCCATACATGAAATAGGCGAAACCGATGCAGCCAAACAGCAGCGACAGGAAGATGTCAGCGGTTTCCATGCGGTGAACTCCTCCGGTAAGTTTACCCGTATAGACTAATTGTAGAGTCTCAAAATAGGGAGCGAGTTGGTTATGAGAGTGTCTTTTTCAGTGAAAGCGGTGCTAATCCTGCTATCACTTGCGCTGGCACCGATAGTAGCGCATGCAAAGCCCGTGTGGATCGATGTCCGCACAGAGGCAGAACATCGGCAAAGCCACATAGATGGAGACCCGCTGATTCCGCATGACCAGATCGTTGCGGAGGTTACCGAGAGGTTCCCGGACAAAGACACCGAGATTAATCTTTATTGCCGCAGTGGCAACAGGGCAGGTAAAGCAAAATCGGCTCTGGAGCGTGCCGGTTATACAAATGTTGAGAACAAGGGGAGCCTGGCTGAGGCGCGTGAAGCGCGTAGTCTATAGGGAGCGAACAATTTTTAGCCACTTCAGGTATAATGGAAGGCTGACGATATTAATTAAGCCATCCCGACCTGGATATCACTATGAGCAAGAAACCCGAGAAAGTAACCCTGACTTCTGCTGCCATTGAAGAACAGACAGCCGCGTTTTTGAAAGCGGGCGGATCTGTGGAATACGTCGGCAAGGGCAAAAGCGGACAAGTATCCCCCACGGGTTCAAAGCAGATCAGCCTGAAAAAGTAACGCCCATCTCAGTGACGAGGATTGCTCTGATCGGGGGAGGACTCGTCATCTGAGGCGTTGTCATTCGATGTGAGGTAGTAGTCTTTCTCATCGAATGTTTTCACATCAGGATCTTCAATATAGTTTTTGCGTTTGCCCCGATACAGCCAGACGGCGATGATCGCGACAATTACTGCGAGCACAATTCATTTCATCGTTGTCTCCTCCACAAGGTCGTCGTTCTTATATTGAGCACCTTGCAGAGTGACCAGTCAATGTAACTTGCACATACGCTTCAAAGAGGCTCGGATCGGCATTTGAGCAAAATGCCATTCGCGCCTTTACTTGATGTACGGACAGCAAAGGTGTCGTGCAGATCATGATGGAATCATTCGGTGCAGATTTGATTGAGCAGCCCCGTCGAAATCTTGGCGATGCCTTTCAGGCAGTGTCAGGCGAGAATCTCGACTGGGGGGCGTTGCTGGTACAGGTACTTGGCCAGCTGCTGGTCTCTGTAATCTACCTTGGCGTCTTCCTGGGCGTTTATCTGATTCTGATCGCTGCCATCAGGCTGGGTCTTGGTGAGCGGCGAACCAAAACCCCTCTTTACATCCAGATGCGCAGCGGCCTGCGCTATCTGGCCGGGTTGGGTGCGCTGATAGTTATTCTTGCGCAATTCGGGGTTTCGCCTGAGGTTCTCAAGGCGATGGCGAGGGCAGGTTTCATGGTCCTCGGTTTCTACGTGGTCTGGGTAGTTTTCCGGCGTCTGATCAAGGAAGGCACTTCACGCTATCGAATGGATCCTTCCATCCGGCAACTGGTCGAGAATCTGTTTGCGGTTATCGCCGCAACCCTTGCGGTGGTGACGGTGCTTGCCCAGTTCGGTTTCGATGTGGTGTCGATTATCGCCGGTCTGGGCATCGTCGGTATTGCCGTTGGTTTTGCAGCGCAATCCACTCTCTCCAATTTCATTGCGGGAATCACCCTGCTCATTGAAAGGCCTTTTCGAATCGGTGATTGGGTCACCATCAACGGACAGGAAGGCAAAGTGGTGAAGATTGCCTTGCGAACCACCTGGCTGCGAACCCGGGATAATATCTTCACGATGATTCCAAACGACAGTGTTGCCTCCACGGATATCATCAATTACAGCGCAGAGGGCGTGACACGCCTGAATATTCCCGTGGGGATTGCTTACAAGGAATCTGCGAAGGCGGCGAGGGAAGTGCTGATGCCGGTTTTGCTGGCACATCCCGAAGTTTTGCAGGGCGCTGGCATGGAGCCCCGTGTTTTGCTCAAAAGCCTCGGTGATTCGTCAGTGAACCTCGAAGTCAAAGTGTGGATAACGCCGGATAACCTGGATGTTCGGCCCAGAATCATGGCCGATATTCTCGAGCAGATGAAAGAAGCCCTGGATGCCGCCGGTATAGAGATTCCCTTCCCGCATCTGCAGCTGTTCATTGACGATGCAAAAGGATTGAAGCCGGTTCTCGAACCTTTCTACAGGCTACGGGGATAAAACGGAAAATCCTTGCAGGCAGCCCTTCGGATGCTTGCATCTTGTGACTCCAGATCCTTTCGCAATCGTCTTGATAGTGGAGGGACAGGCTCGCTTCCTGGCCTGTAAGGGTCTAAATTGTTGTGTATGGAAACTAATTTCCGCGTCTGGCTGGGACACTCTGGTCTGACGCATCGGGTTGTTGCCAATGCCCTTTGCGTTATTTCGAATATAAAGGGGTAACTTATGGCGATCACACCGAAATCCAAAATGTCGCAGGAAGTGCTGGCCTGGCGCGATCCCTCCATGGACTCGGTTCTGGGAACGGAAACACCCAAGGACCCAAACAAGGGCTATATTGCTCTTCTTGGCTGGAGTATTAATGCGATCAAGGCGGCTCAGAAGTTCGATCGCCGCTATATCGTGGTTGCCCCGGATTGGGCTGCCGATTTTTGCACGGCCAACAATATTCCCTTCATCCCCTGGGATTTTGTTCGCCTGAACGATCGGTCAATGGAAATCGCTGAAAAGCTGAAAGCCGAAGGGGTGGATGTCGCAATCCCATTGTTCGAGGAAACGGTGGAATGGTCAGGCGCGATCAACTCTGTTCTGTTGAATAATCCGCGTATGTACGGCCAATCCATTTTGTTCCGGGACAAGGCGCTGATGAAACGTCGGGCCCAGCTTGGTGGTATTCGCGTCGGGATTTTCGAAGAAGCCCACGAAAAAGATGACATCATTCGCTTCATGAAGCGGGTTAACCAGACTCTGCTTAAACTGGATGGTGACCCGGACGATCCGATTCACGTGAAGGCCTTCGATAAAGCCGGCTGCCTGGGTCACCGCATGATCCGCACGCTGGAAGAAATCGATACGATTCCGGACGAGGAATACCCCCTGCTCATGGAAAGTCATCTGAGTGGCTGGGAATTCGCTGTTGAGGCCTGGATCCACGATGGCAAAATCAAGTTTCTGAATATTTCAGAGTACGTCACCCTGGGTTACTCGGTGTTTGTTCCTGCCACGAAGGAACTTGAAAGCTGGCGCGAAGCAATCACCAAGCAGATCGAATTGCTGGTCAAAACATTTGATATTCAGTTCGGTCTGATCCATCCGGAGTACTTCGTAACCAGCGACGGCACCATGTACTTTGGCGAAGTTGCGTACCGTCCACCCGGGTTCAAGGCCTTCGAATTGATTGAACGCGCGTATGGATTCAATGCCTACCAGGCTTCCATGCTGGTGTTTGATCCCAAGAGCACCAAGGAAGAGGTCGATGCCTTCTTCCCCCGCGAAGTGGTCGATGCCAAAGGTTATGCCGGTTGCTTCGGTGTTTATCCGAGACGCCGAGTAGTGAGCAAGCTGGAAATGCCCAAAGAGTGCATTGAGCATCCTTACTTTGAGTCGCACGAGTTGGTGGCCCCTGCCGAGGAAACAGTTCCGGACCGATCCGCTTTTGGTACTCACTGGGGGCTTGTGTTCTTCTTCGGTGACGACCCGATCAAGATGCGGGATCTTCTGAAATCCCAGGAGGAGCTGGACTTCTACGTCTAGGAACGACAGGAGCCGGCTGATACCCGGCTCCTGATAGTCCGACACAGCTTCTCCGGGGCGTTACCAGTTCTCTGAGAAAGGCCGCGCATCGAGCTCGAAAGTCCAGGCTGAGCGTGGCTGGTTGTGTAGCTGCCAATAGATTTCCGCGAGGTCGTCGGGCTCGATAATGCCGTCCTCGCCCTTGCTCGCATAGAGGTCCGGCAAAAATTCTGCCGTGGCTTCATTGCGGATGAGGCCATCCACCACCACGTGAGCGACGTGAATCCCTTGCGGGCCTAATTCCCTTGCCGTGCTTTGCGCCAGGGCGCGCAGTGCATGCTTGCCGCCGGCAAAGGCCGCAAAGCCGCGTCCGCCGCGGAGGCTGGCGGAGGCGCCGGTAAAGAGGAGTGTGCCTTCATTGCGTTGCAGCATTTTCTTTGCGACCTCGCGCCCGACCAGAAACCCGGCCAGTGCGCACATCTCCCAGACTTTCCGGTAGACCCGGGTGCTGGTCTCGCAGATATCGTATCGAACGTTTCCGCCCACGTTGAAGACGGCCACCCGTATTGGGCCATGCTCTGACTCAACGCGCTCAACCAGCTCAATGACCTGGTCTTCGTCCCTTGCATCGGAGTGGATGGCTGTCGCGCTCGAGCCGAGAGCCCGAATTTCCGAGCTGAGAAGATCAAGATCCCCGCGCCTGCGGGTGACCACAAGGTGGAAGCCTTCCTTTGCAAAGCGCCGGGCGATGGCAGAACCTAGGTGGTCGCCGGCCCCGATGATTAGAGCAACTGGTTTTTCTGTTGTTGTCATTTTGCCACCTGTAGTGAGGCCTTTATCCGTGGGTTCGAATCGTATCGGCGATCTTTTCAGCAATCATGATCGTCGGGGCGTTGGTGTTACCACCAATCAAAGTCGGCATGACTGAAGCGTCGACCACCCGCAAACCCTCAAGTCCGTGAACCTTGAGGCTGGAGTCAACCACGGCCAGATCATCTATGCCCATCTTGCAGGTGCCTACCGGGTGATAGATCGTATCCGCGCGGGCGCGAATGTGGCGTTCCCATTCCTCATCGCTCATGCCGTCGTGAACGCCGAACATTTCGGATTGTCGGTACGGCGAGAGTGCAGGCCCTTCGAGAATCTCCCGGGTGATTTTTGCGCCTTTGATAGTCAGATTCAGGTCGTCTGGATCGGACAGATAGTTGGGGTCGATGCCGGGATCGGTCATTGGGTCGGCGCTGAGCAGAAAAACACGCCCTCGGGATTTCGGACGCAGGTTGCAGACGTGGCAACTGAAGCCGTGTCCCCAGTGCAGTTTACGGGCGTGATCCTCCACGATGGAGACGACGAAGTGCAGCTGCAGGTCCGGCTTGTCCTGCTCCGGGTCAGACTTCAGGAATGCCGCCCCCTCTGCAAAGGGCGAGGCAATCATACCCGTCCCATCCGTTCGCCATTGGAGGGAATGGCGAAGCATGTTCTTCATGCCCGTTAAACTGAAGCCAAAGTTATCGGTATCCGCGGACTTGTAGGCCAGAATGAAATCCAGGTGATCCTGCAGATTTCGGCCGACGCCCGGCAGCTCGTGAATCATGTGAATACCGTGCGGGAGGATGTCTTCAGGGTTTCCCACTCCGGATAGCTGTAGTAACTGCGGTGAACCGAAGGCACCGGCGGATAGGATGACTTCGCGGTTTGCTGAGGCCGAGAGCGATCGGCCCTTGAGTCGATACTCAACGCCGGAAGCACGTTTTCCGTTAAAAAGAATTCGGGTCGCACGGGCACCGGTCACAACCTTTAGGTTGTTGCGCTGTTCCATGATCGGATACAAATACGCCGCAGCGGTGGAACAGCGTTCACCATTGCGTTCGGTGTCATGAAACTGGGTAACTTCATAGAGGCCAACGCCCTCGTTGTCGCCGGTATTGAAATCGTCGCTTGCGGGATAGCCGTGCTCTTTAGCCGCCTCGATAAAGGCTTCGGAAATGGGCCTTGGTGATCGCTGTTTGCAAACATGCAGTGGGCCCTTGGCTCCATGGTATTCGCTGGCTCCACCTTCATGGCATTCCGCTTTGCGGAAGTAGGGCAAAACATCGTCCCATCCCCATCCGTCGCAACCCAGCTCGGCCCATCCATCATAATCCGCGCTGTGTCCACGCACATAAAGCATTGCGTTGATCAGGCTGGAACCACCCAGCCCACGGCCTCTGGGTTGGAATCCTCGACGCCCAGCCAGCTCGGGCTGATGCTCTGTATTGAACGCCCAGTTGTTGATCTTGCCATGGCCGGGCATGATCGCGACCACACCAGCTGGCGCGCGGGTCAACAAGTGATCGCCCTTGCCGCCTGCCTCCAGGAGACAAACGCTGACATCAGGGTCCTCACTCAATCGCGCCGCCATCACGGCGCCAGCCGATCCGCCACCTACAATGATGTAATCAAAAATCATACGGTCCCCGGTTCCTGTTTTTGTTTTGGGTGTACGCTTTCCTGAGCCAGAAAAGGCAGCAGTCAACGAGATGCAGGATCAAGGTTAGACCATCGCCTGGCCGAGCGCCTCTTGGCAGATGGACAGACTGCTAAGAGCGTAGGATGCCGAACTGGTCGTGATTCCCGGTGCCGGGCATGCTGCAAATCTTTCGCACCCGGATCCGGTTAATCAGGCATTGGATAATTTCTTGGAGCGACTGTAGGCCGCGGATTCATTCCGCGGCATCCGCTTCCTGCTTGGTTTCATGCTCGTTTCCCGGGGCGTGCTCTGGTGGGCAGTAGGTTGTGTAAAGCTTGAACATGCCGTTTCCGGTGTTACGGAAGTTGTGAAAGGTACCCGAGGGCACGATGCTGACGTCGCCCGCCTTTACAGGTACCTTCGTTTCGCCGATCGTCGCTTCTCCCTCGCCCGAGACGAAATAAAGCAGTTGATCATGTCCCTCGTGAACTTCGCCGCCAATCTCGCCGCCTTCGGGAATGGCCATCAGAACGAGTTGCGTATGATCTCCGGTCCATAATACCTGCCGGAACTCTTCGTTGCTTTTCGCCATTTCCACAACGGGTAGCGTGGTTCTGCGAACTTCTTTCATTCCAGTATCTCCATCCGTGAATTCAGTATTTGGTACTCCTTTTAGCCGCAATCGGATCGCCGGTCTTCAGGCGAAGTCGTAATCACCGCCTTTCTCGAGCGCCCTCTGATAAGCCGGTCGGGCATGAACGCGTTTGACCCATCCGCTGATGTGAGGCCGGTTCCTGCCGACGATGCCCCTGGCTACGGAAGCCTCAAGCGGGAAGCTCATCTGGATGTCCGCCGCGCTCAGTTTGTCCCCCAGGAACCAGGTGTTCTTCGCCAGATGGCTTTCCACGAAATCCAGGTGGGTCTTGATCATCGGGCCTATAAACATCTCGTTGGTTTTGTCCGAAATGCCTTTGGCGACAGGTTTAACAAAGAACGGCATCGGGCTGGTTTTTACCTTTTCGAAGACAAGGCGCAACACCAGAGGCGGCATCAATGAGCCTTCGGCGTAGTGCAACCAATAGGTGTAGTCGAGCCAGGCTTGCCCCCCGCTCTCCGGGAGCATGGTGTCTTTGCCGTAGGTGTGCGCCAGGTATTCGATGATGGCACCGGATTCGGCAACCACCAGATCGCCGTCTGTGATCACCGGGGATTTTCCAAGCGGGTGCACCTTTTTCAGGCTTTCGGGGGCCAGCATGGTCTTGGGATCTCGCTGGTAATGCTTGATCTCGTAGGGAACACCCAGTTCTTCCAGCATCCAGAGAACGCGCTGTGAGCGGGAATTGTTGAGGTGGTGAACTGTAATCATGCGCAAGCTCCGTTCGCATTGAAAAATGGTCGGGTGTGAAGAGTAGTCTGCAAAGAGCGTTTTGGTTCACCGCTGGCGGTGATTAAGTGGCTAATTACGATTGCGCACCGCAAAGCCGTGGCGCCTGAGCTCCTTCAGAATCTCGGGCACCTTGAAGGGCATCAACGTTCGCGTTGTTTTCAGAAGGCTGATGGCAACATGCATCCGTTTGTACCAGAGTACCTGGCGGATCTTCTTCTTCATCGGGTGATAGCCTTCCCGATAAAGCTCGTCAACGCGGTCGGCGTTATTGGTAAGGCTGTAGTCGCTCAGGTCCAGAGGTACCGATATGTCGGCATGCTTCAGTTGCTTGCGGGTGTTGAAATCGATGCCAATGTTGATGGCGTTGGAAATGACATCGAAGGTGTTGTCCGGCTTCGGATAACGGCTGACATGGCTGAGATCAACGGCCACCGTAATACCAGCACCCATTTTGGCCAATGGCGAAATGGGGACGTTTTCCACCAGCCCCCCGTCCACCAGAATCCGCCCATCGATTTCAACAGGTACAAACAGGCCGGGAACCGCCATTGAGGCGCACACGACATCCGCCAGATTGCCTTCCCGGAAGATCAGCTGTTCACCGGTTTCGATATCCGTGGCACAGATGGCCAGCGGAATCTCGGCGTCCTCGATCCGGACATCGCCCAGATCGCGGTGAATCATCTCCCGAATGGCGTTGGTGCTGAACAGCCCGCCGCGCTCAAAGGTAAAGTTGATGATTTTGGAGAGGTTCAGTGTTGAGCAAATGCTGAGGATGGATTCCGCCGGGCGGCCGAAAGCGTAATAGCTCGCGATAAGCGCGCCGGCGCTCGTACCCGAAATGCAATGAATCTTGATTTGCTCTTCTTCAAACGCTTTCAGCACACCAATGTGCGCAATGCCTTTGGCAGCGCCGCCTCCCAGAGCCAGACCGATGCGGGTGTTAAAGGGGTTGAGTTTCATCAGCGGGAACCTTCAGGCGTTGCGAGGATTCGTACCGCACAAGTCTAACAGAGTTGGAAATTTTAATTCTTAGAGTTCAAAATATTGGGGTGGCACTTAGAGAGGTAAACTTTCCAACCGACTGCCGGGTTATGCAGTCATAGGAGTCCTCACATTGGGTGACGTCATTTCAGACGATTATCAGACCGACTACGTAGCCGGTCAGGATAATATCGAGAAGTTCGGCTTCGATATCCACAACATCGTATTTCCGTTAACCGCAATCCTGATTGTTGCCTTCGTTGTCGGAACACTTATTTTCCCCGCAGGTGCAAAGGAGTTGCTCGATAGCGCCAAGAATGGTGCGATCGCTGTGTTCGATTGGGGCTTTCTTCTCAGCGCAAACCTGTTTGTTGTTTTCTGTCTGGCCCTTATTTTCATGCCGGTGGGCAAGATTCGGATTGGCGGGCTTGATGCCAAGCCAGAGTTCTCTCTGCTGTCCTGGTTTGCCATGTTGTTCGCAGCTGGTATGGGTACCGGGCTTATGTTCTGGTCGGTTGCCGAGCCGGTGGCCTATTACACCGACTGGTATGGAACGCCCCTGGGTGTTGAGCCAAACACTGCTGAGGGTGCCCGGCTTGCGATGGGCGCAACGATGTACCACTGGGGTCTGCATCCATGGGCAATCTACGCGATTGTCGGGCTCTCGCTGTCGTTTTTTGCCTTTAATAAAGGCCTGCCGCTAACCATTCGCTCTGCCTTTTTTCCAATTCTGGGAGACAAGGTGTGGGGGTGGCCCGGCAATGTTATCGACACTGTGTCGGTACTGGCGACCATCTTTGGTCTTGCAACCTCGCTCGGGTTTGGCGCCCAGCAAGCGGCATCCGGTATTTCCTACCTGTTTGATATTGAGGGAGGCCTGAATATTCAGGTCGGCGTGATCGCCGGCGTTACGGCTGTTGCTACCCTCTCCGTGATTCGGGGGATCCATGGTGGTGTCCGGATTCTCAGTAACGCGAACATGATCATGGCCGGGCTGCTGCTTCTGTTTGTAATATTTGCCGGCCCCACACTTGCCGTGTTCCAGTGGCTCTGGGATACGTCGGTCTCCTACGCGTCCAATATGTTCTCGCTCAGTAATCCCTTTGGCCGCGAGGAAGACACCACCTGGTTCCATGGTTGGACGGTCTTCTACTGGGCCTGGTGGATTTCCTGGTCACCGTTCGTAGGTATGTTTATCGCGCGGGTCTCCCATGGTCGCACGGTGCGTGAGTTCGTCACGGCGGTTCTGATCATCCCGACCATCATTACTCTGTTCTGGATGAGCGCATTCGGAGGCGGGGCGCTTAATCAGGTCCAGAACGATATTGGCGTGTTGGGTTCCGAGGGTCTTACCGAAGTGTCGTTGGCCATGTTCCAGATGCTGGAAAATATCTCACTGTCTGGAATCACCTCGTTTATCGGGATCACTCTGGTGTTGACCTTCTTCGTCACATCCTCGGATTCCGGTTCCCTGGTGATTGACAGCATCACGTCTGGCGGCAAGACCGATGCCCCGAAAGCCCAGCGCATCTTCTGGGCGGTCACTGAAGGGACCATTGCCGGGGTGCTTCTGTTCGTTGGCGGTGAACAAGCCCTCAACGCACTGCAAGCTGGCGCCCTGAGTGTCGGGCTGCCATTTACCCTGGTGCTGTTGGTGATGACCTACAGCCTGTTCAAAGGCCTGCATCACGAACGCCGCTTGCTGATTGCCGAAGGCAAGATGGCGTAACCCCAAGCTGATATCAGGTGACGCTGCAAGGGCCCCTCATTGAGGGGCCTTTTTTGAGCGAGAGTATCCGTTCAGGAGGGGTAGAATTTCCGGATGGCCGTCAGCAGGGTGTCCACATCCTTACGGCTGACATCCTGGTGGGTCACAAAGCGGATGGGGTCGCCGGCCGTAATCAGGATGCCCTGTTCGGCCAGGTAGTCTTTCAGCTGTGACGCCTGGCCCGCCTTGCACCTTGCGTAAACGATGTTGGTCTGGGTACTGGCCGGGTTGACCTCAAGTTCCGGAATCTTTGCCAGGCCGTTGCTCAGGTATTCGGCGTTTTCATGGTCCTCGAACAGTCGAAGCGGCCCCCTTTCGAGCGCGATACGTCCCGCGGCGGCCAGAATGCCGGCCTGGCGCATGCCGCCTCCCACCATTTTGCGCAGCCGGGTGGCCCGCTTGATGCATGATTCCGACCCCAGCAACAGCGATCCGACCGGTGCGCCCAGGCCTTTGGACAGACACACGCTGACGGAATCGTAGTGCCGGGTTATTTCGGTGACATCGCAGTTTGATTTTACGGCGGCATTGAAGACACGGGCGCCGTCCAGGTGCAGAAGAAGCCCGTGTTGGTCGCAGAACGCACGGGCCTGCGCCTGGTACTCAAGGGGCAGTACTTTGCCTCCGATGGTGTTCTCAAGGGAGAGCAGACGGGTGACGGCAAAATGAAAATCGTCCGCCTTGATCGCGGCCCGGGCTTTTCCCAGATCAATGCTCCCGTCCGGCTCGTTCTCGATCGGTTGGGGCTGGACACTGCCCAGCACCGCGGCGCCTCCGCCCTCGTACTTGTAATTGTGAGCGGACTGGCCACAGAGATACTCATCCCCGCGGCCACAATGGCTCATGATGGCAAGCAGGTTGGCCTGGGTGCCTGTGGCAGTAAAAAGGGCCGCTTCGAAGCCGAGCCGCTGGGCGGCGTAGGCCTGCAGGCTGTTAACCGTAGGGTCGTCGCCATAGACATCGTCTCCCACCTCGGCGCTGGCCATGGCTTCGCGCATCTCGGGGGTAGGGCGGGTTACAGTATCGCTGCGGAAATCAATCATTGTTCCTGGCGCCTTTTTCTTTCCTCGGGTGTCTGCATTCTACAGTGCAGCATGAATCATGGAATTCCCACCCTTTGCATTATTCCCGATTCGTCCCCATAAACCAGAACAAAGCCAAACAACAGGAGATCAGCAATGACGGCACCAACCCTTAAGGAACAACTGAACAGCGCGGTAAAAGAAGCAATGCGGAACAAGGATAAAACCCGCCTGGTTACTTTGCGCATGGCCCAGTCTGCCGTGAAGCAGATTGAGATTGATGAACGCCGCGAGCTCAATGACGAGGATGTTCTCAAGGTGCTGGACAAGATGCTCAAACAGCGCCGCGACGCTGCCAGTCAGTACGATGAAGCCGGCCGCGAGGAACTGGGCGATAAAGAGCGAGCGGAAATGGTGATCATTGAGGAGTTCATGCCGGCGGCTCTCAGCGAGGATGATCTTGACGGGTTGATTCGGATGGCCATCAGTTCAACGGATGCCCAAGGCATGCAGGACATGGGTAAGGTGATGAATGAATTGAAACCCCAGGTGCTTGGCCGGGTTGAGATGGGCCATTTGAGCAAGAAAGTGCGGGCCGCGCTGGCGGGTTGATCCAGTTAACCATTTCTATCGCATAAAACGGGGCGACGCGTCGTTTAGAAAATCGTCGCGCGGAAATGCCTCGGAAGGTATTTCTGTTCAAATTCGAAGGAAAAAGGAAAGTGTTATGTCTATCGAACAAGTGCTCTATCGTGCCCATGCAGAAGCAACCGGTGGTCGTGACGGCCGTGCCATTTCGTCAGACGGCATTCTTGATGTAGAGCTGGCAACCCCGAAAGAAATGGGCGGTGCCGGCGGCAAGGGGACCAACCCGGAGCAACTTTTTGCTGCAGGCTATTCCGCATGCTTTATCGGCGCCATGAAATTTGTGGCCGGTCGCGACAAGCTCAAGATGCCGGAAGATGCTTCCATTGAAGGCGTGGTTGGCATCGGCCAGATCCCCAATGGGTTTGGCATTGAAGTGGAATTGCGCATCAGCCTTCCGGGTATGGACGATGCCGAGGCCAAGCAGCTGATCGATGAAGCACACAAGGTTTGTCCATATTCCAACGCAACCCGTGGCAACATCGACGTAACACTCAACCGGGTAGGCTGATACCCGGTTTGGATCCAGTGTCGGAACCTGGATCTACCAATCGAGCCTGAGGCTTGCCAGCAGGGCATCCCCAAGGCTCAGATCCTCGGTGCCCGTGTTCAGGTCCTTGTATTGGACACGGGTAGCCAGACTGGCTCCTAGACCAAGAGCGATGGTTGGCCAAGATTGTCCCCCCTGGTGCACCCGATAAGTCAGTTGGGTTCTCCACTCGCGTAAATAGAGCGCGCTTTCTACTTCCCTGTCCTTGTCCAGCGTGGCCCAACGGTCCCCGTTTCGTTCCACCCGGAACGCCCAAACCTGCCCCGGGCTCTGCCACTGCATCAGAACAGGCAGGTCTACCAGCCAATGGCCGTGTGCGTTGCTTTGTTTCCAGCGTGCTCTGGGGAGCCAACTGAAAGAGCCAAACCTGTGAATTGCGCGATCTATGCCCTACTATTTTAGCGTCAGTTTTTTCAGCCGCCGTGATTTTCAGGAGCCTATGTCCGATAAAGAGCTACGCACCCGATCCGACAAACAGGCGATCGACCAGTTTATCAATGAGGTTCGCACGTTGCCCAAGCAGGGTGGCGGGCAGGGGCGGCTGATTTTCGCGCTGGACGCGACTGCAAGCCGGGAAGCTACCTGGGACCAGGCCTGCCATCTGCAGAGCGAACTGTTCATAGCAACCCGGGATCTGGGTGGCCTGGCCATTCAGCTCTGCTACTACCGTGGCTTCGGTGAGTTCAAGGCCACGGGTTTTGTGACCGAAACCGGGCAGTTGCTGAATCTGATGAACGGCGTTTCCTGCCTCGGTGGGCGCACCCAGATCAGCCGGGTATTGACCCACGCGGTGAAAGAGACCCGTGCAAAGCCCGTCAAAGCTGTGGTGTTTATCGGTGACTGTTGCGAGGAACCGGTGGACGAGCTCTGTCACACCGCCGGGGAACTGGGAATGCTGCGCACACCGGTGTTCATGTTTCACGAGGGCAATGATGCCCATGCAAGGGCGGTATTTCAGCAGGTGAGCAAGCTTTCAGGGGGCGCATACGCACCCTTTGACCGTAACAGCCCCCAGGTGCTCAAGGATCTTATGGCGGCAGTTGCGGTCTATGCTTCCGGGGGAGCCAAGGCCCTGCAGGATTTTTCCAGCCGTAGTTCCCCGGAAGTGAAACGCCTGACCAGACAGATCCGATAGTGTTTGTGAGAATCCATTGATGGGCCGGTGTGCCCGGGGTATTTGAGTGCCTTTAACGCTTGTTGCCATCGTTGTCGCGGTTGTGGCCTGGGTGTGGTTGCGCAATCAGCCTGCCAGTCAGCGCAATGCCGCCATTCTCAAGCTGGCTCTGCTGGCCGGTATCGGCATCGTCGTCTTGCTGGCTGTGACCGGGCGTTTGCATTTTGTCTTCGCCGGTTTGGCCTTTCTCTATCCTCTGTTGCGTCGCCTGCTGCCATCGCTATTGCGTGGCGGGCTCGGTCGCGTGGCCGGTGGTGCCGGGGCCAAGTCGGGCAACCAGTCCCATGTTTCCAGCGATATTCTGGAAATGACTCTGGACCACGACTCGGGAATCATGAGCGGCAAGATCATCAAGGGCCCGATGGAAGGGAGAGAACTGGCGGAGCTAAGCGAAAGCGAGTTCCTCGAGCTATTGCGCTATTGCCGCGGCCAGGACGAGGATTCTGCCCGGCTCCTTGAAACTTACCTGGACCGCCGGTTCGGAGACTCCTGGCGAGCAGACGATGAGGCGGCCTCTGAAAGCGATCCGTCGGACGGCAGTGGCAATACGGGCGGCCCGCTTACTGAGAGCGAAGCGCTGGACATCCTGGGGCTCGAGCCCGGAGCCAGTCGCGAAGAGATCATCAAGGCTCACCGAAGGATGATGCAAAAACTTCACCCGGACCATGGTGGCAGCAATTACCTGGCGGCGCGCATCAATGAGGCCAAGGAGTGTCTTCTGGGCTGAGTTGCATCCTGGTTTGCAGGCATATGCTCAGAGTGATTGCCTGCACGCCCGGATAAGGATATTGTTCAAAAACTGAACTTTTTAGCCCGAGGTGAGAAGACAGCGGTTTGAAGATTTCAACGCTCGCCCATTTCTTTTTATTTCTTCTGCCAGGATTCCCTTTGGCTGCGAATTCGGAGCCACTGCCGCGGCTTAAAGTTCTCGCTGCTCAGATACCGGGTGCAGCGGAGCCAAGTCTCGAGGGGCGAGATATAGAATTGGTTTTGGCGACCTTCGATGAGTGCGGATTTGAGGCCGAATTCATCATGCAGCCCTATGAGCGCCATGCAAGGACCTACAGGGATCGTCAGGACTTCGATGCTATTGCCACAGTACCTTTGCACTGGCGTCTTCCCGGTTATTCCACATCCGCCTACATCTGGTACCAGAACGGAGCTTTCTACAATCACTCCCGTGTCGGGCCGATTGAAAGGGTCAAAGACCTGGCCGGTCTCAACGTGGTGACGTTCCGTGAAGGGGGCGATGTGCTGGGGATCAGCGATAACGTACCTGAATTCGCCTCGCTCACCGAAATCGCCGATCAGACCATTCACTCCCGGCTACTGTTTATGGGCCGGGTCGATGCGATTCTGGCCGACGGATTCGTGGTCGCGGAAGTGAATCGGAGAATCTTCAACAAGAAGCGCCGCGGTGAAAGCTGGCCCTCGCAGTCTGATGCTTTTCGTTTCGCGCCAATCTTTAACCCGGCGCCGCACAAGATGGTTTTTCGGAACCCCGCATTCGCCGCAGCCTTTGATCAATGCTTCGACGATTTGCGGCAATCGGGTGTGATTGGTCTCATCAATCAGAAATACATCGATAAGTATCAGAATGTGCTACGTTTCAGGTATCTAGGACGTTAAGTACAGGTCCGTATGGAAAGGTAAGCGAATCTGGACGACCCTGATCGCAGGAAATTCATGCGTTCAGTCCCATGGAGTGGAGCGATGGTTCGGCCACACTGTGCAGTCTTCATCAGCCTGCAGATCTTCTTTTCCAGCCTTGCGGCCGCCTCGGTTCCTGTCGCCGTTGGTGAAGGGTTGCAGGGCGTGATCGGGTACTCCGATGGCAAGCTCTATGGGTCCTTGGCGCCGCTCTACGAATGTGTCTTTGATCGCGCTGACATCCAGCCCCAGTTTATTCAGGTGCCTCTGAAAAGAGGGCTGGGGTATTTGCACTCGGGAGAAGTCTCGATGGTTCTGCCCCTTGCCCAGAGTGAACGTCGGGACAGAATCGGCGAGTTCGCTGGTGAGTTGTTTTCGGCGGACTATGTTTTTGTCTCGAATCGCCAACTTCCGCCGATATCTGAAACCTCGGGCCTTAAATATGGGCTGCCTCGGAGCTTTGTTGGTGAACAGTTCATTACCGACGAAAACCCGAGAATCGAAGAGGTGACGGACTGGATGCAGTTGGTCGCCATGCTTCACTACGACCGCCTGGATGCCATCGTTCTGCCGGCCCTTCTTGTCGGGGATCTGTTCGGCCCGGAGGTGGTGAATGTCTTCGAACAGCCCGCGGGCACGCTGCCTGTCTCTCTCTATATGTCTCGGGACACGTTAGCGAAGGCAGATATGAACCGAATTAAAGGCGCGATTGAAAACTGTCGGAACGGCGATCTGGTATCCGAACTGAAGTAGGGCGCCGACTCAGGCGCCCTCAGGAGACTTTACTTTCTGTTTACCGGAAGCCGTTTTCCTTCTCGACGGTTGCCTTGGTTTTCTGACTATTGGGGTTGGAGGCGCCGGCTCGTTGCGCAAGTAAGCCCCGGGCGCCGGTTCAATCACCGGCAGATTGCCCTCTCCCGGAATGCGAGCCTTAACCTCACCGCCACCGAACTGCTCGGCCCAAGCCACCCAATCCGGCCACCAGGAACCTTCAAACTGCTCGGCACCTTTCAGCCATTCCTCTGGATTGGCCGGGTTGTCTTCGTTGAGGCGATAGCCGTACTTCTTCTTCTCGGGCGGATTGATGATGCCGGCAATGTGTCCTGAACCGCCGAGCACAAAACGCAGCGGGCCGCCCAGGTTACGTGCGCCTCTGTAGCAGGAGACCCAGGGTGCGATGTGGTCCTCAATGGCGGATGCGAAGTAGCTGGGAACCTTCACCTTTCTCAAGTCGATCGGCGTGCCCGCCAGGGAAATGCCACCGGGTTCACGCAGCCGGTTGTTCAGATACATATTGCGCAGGTAAAAACTGTGCATCGCCGCTGGCATGCGAGTGGCGTCCGAGTTCCAGTACAGCAGGTCAAAGGGCGCAGTATCGCGGCCGAGAAGGTAATTGTTGACGAAAAACGACCATATCAGGCTGTTGGCCCGCAGCATGTTGAAGGCCGTTGCCATGGAGGCGCCTTCAAGATACCCCTGTTTATTCATGGCCTTCTCGATTTTGGCGATTGAGTCCTCGTCGATGAAGACGGCCAGATCTCCGACGTCGGAGAAATCCATCATGCTGTTGAGAAACGTCGCACTTTTTACGCGATCATCCCCGCGAGCGGCCAGCCAGGCGAGCGTGCAACCAAGCAGAGTGCCGCCGATGCAGTAGCCGACGGTATTGATTTCCCGCTCACCCGTCGCCTGCTCGATGGCATCCATGGCGGCGACCGGACCTTCGAGCATGTAGTCCTCAAAGGTCTTGTGTGCCAGCTCTGGCCCGGGATTTACCCAGGAAACCACAAACACGGTGTGGCCCTGTTCCACCCAATAACGAATGAAGGATTTTTTCTCGCCAAGATCGAGGATGTAGTACTTGTTGATCCAGGGCGGTATCACCAGCAAAGACCCGCGATGAACGGTCTCGGTGGTCGGCCGGTACTGGATGAGTTGCATCAGATCGTTCTGGAACACCACGTCGCCGGGTGTGTTGGCCAGATTGTCGCCCACCTCAAAGGCGTCCGGGTCGGACATGCGGAAAGGCATCGGGCCCTTTCCCTCGTCCAGATCACGCAGCAGGTTTGCCAGGCCTCGCAGGAGGTTCTTGCCCCGTGTCTTAACGGTTGTGCGCAACACTTCCGGATTGCTCAGAACGAAGTTGCTTGGGGCGAGGGCATCGGTCATCTGGCTGGCGAAAAAACGGACTTTCCGCTTATCGTGATCGTCCAGATCCCTGACATCGTCAATGGTGTCCATAACCCAGCGAGTTGACAGTAAATAGGCCTGCTTGACGGCGTTGAAGGCTATGACGTCGTTCCAGGCCTGATCCCGGAAGCGGCCGTCGCCGGGCTCCGGTTCGGCTACGGTCAGTGGTTTCTTGCCAATACCGCTGGCCAGCAGGCCAGACCAGAACAGACTGGTGTCCTTGATCAGTCGCATCTGCGCGAACAGAAGCGTGTCTGGCTGGGTTGCAAGCTTGCCGGTCAGGGTGACAAAGGGTTTGGTCATGCTCCCGACGCTGGCCGGATTCGGCGGGCCACCGCGCAAACGGCGCATTATGGAGCGCTTGAGCAGGTGACCACCATGAACACCCACTCGTGCCAGAGAGCGGCTTACCACATTGGGTTCGAAGTCAGGCGTTGATTGCTTTTTTATTGGTTTATCAGCCATTTTTTCGCCTTCTGTCTTTCAAGTGTTACATGTAAACGCCGCCGTTAACGTTGATCTGCTGGCCGGTGATGTAATCGCCTTCCGCGGCCAGGAAGACCACGGCGCGGGCAATTTCCTCCGGCTTGCCAAACCGACCCATGGGAACCCTGGCAATGATCTGTTCACGGATATTCTCCGGGACCTGGGCCAGCATTTCGGTTTCGGTAAAGCCGGGCGCGATGGCGTTGACTGTGATGTTGTACTTGGCCATTTCCAGTGCCAGGGTCTTGGTAAACGCAATGATACCGCCCTTGCTGGCTGCGTAGTTGGCTTGCCCAAAGTTGCCGGCTTGCCCGACGAATGAGGTGATGTTGATTATTCGACCGTACTTCTGGTCCATCATGATTTTCAACACTTCCGAGCAGGTGGCGTAGACGCTGCCCAGGTTGGTATCCAGGACGTCGTTCCAATCGTCGTCGGTAAGCTTCTTCATGGACTTGTCTTTGGTGATGCCGGCGTTGTTCACCAGAATGTCTATGCGGCCCCACTCGTCCTGAACCTGACGAACCAGGCTCCGCGCTTCCGGCATCTTCGAGAGGTCTGCTTTGAAGGCAAGTGCCCGGACGCCGGTGGCCTCGATTTCCCTGGCAACTTCGTCGCCTTCAGGCTGACGTGAGCGGTAGTTGATGGCGACATCGGCGCCGCGTTGAGCAAGCTGAAGTGCGATGTGACGACCGATGCCGCGTGAGGCACCGGTTACGAGGGCGACCTTGCCCTTGAGGTCTTGCATGAAATCCTCCCTGGAGCGGTAGCCCGCTCTGGTTGTTATTCCTTATTATTAATCACCTCATTCAAGCTAGCAGAGCACCCGAGTCGCGACAAGAAAATGTGATACCCGTCACGCTTCGCGGATGAATGTCTTGAGCCGCGGCGCAATGGATTCGCGCCATTGGCTGCCATTGAAGACACCGTAATGGCCAACCCCCTCTTGCAGATGGTGCAGACGCCTGGCGTCCGGGATATTCACGCATAGTTTATGGGCGGCCCGGGTCTGCCCGGGGCTGGAAATGTCGTCTTTCTCGCCTTCAATCGTCATCAGTGCTGTTTTTTCGATAGCCGCCGGATTCACTTTTCGGCCCCGGTGCATGAAGCAGCCCCGGGCAAGGTGAAACTCCTGGAAGACACGCTGGATGGTGTCCAGGTAATAGGTGGCCGGCAGATCCATGACCGCGAGGTATTCGTCATAGAATTCACGATGACGTCTGATCTTTTCGACCTCCTTGTCACGCATGGACTTGAACAGGCCCCGGTAGGCATCAATGTGGCGGTCGAAGTTCATGTTCACGAATCCGGTCAGTTGCAGAAAGCCGGGATAAACCTTCCGCATGGCCCCCGGATAGGGCGCGGGTACCGGGTGAACCAGGTTGCGTCGGAACCAGGCCAGGTTGTGTTTGGTGGCCAGTTCGCAGGGTGCCGTGGGATCAATACGTCCGTCGATGGGGCCGCTCATGAGAGCCAGCGAGCGCGGTGTTGCCGGGTTTTTATCTTCGGCCATGAGAGCGGTGGCTGCGAGCACCGGCACGACGGGCTGGCAAACCGCCAATACATGGGTGTCTGGCCCAAGCTGTTCAATAAAATCGATAACGTAGTCGATATAGTCGTCCAGCCCAAAGTCGCCAGCCGACAAGGGGACACGACAGGCATCACGCCAGTCGGTGATGTAGACGTCGTGGTCTGGCAGCATTTCCTTGACGGTACCCCGCAGCAGAGAGGCAAAGTGTCCGGAAAGCGGCGCAACGATCAGGAGTTTCGGGTCATCAGGCCGCGATACGCTGCGCTGGAAATGCTTGAGCTGGGCAAAGGGTTTGCGTTTGACGATGACTTCACTGATGTCGACCTCCTCCCCATCGCACACCGTTGTGTGCAGATTGAAGGCCGGTTTCGGGTAGCGTCGGGTCAGGTCGCCGAACACGCCGTAGGCGGAAGCAATACTGCGAGCGCCGGGTAAGCGGGACAAAGGGCTGAGAGGGTGCCTGAGCAATTTGCTCTGTGCGTCTGTCATCATGCGCAAGGGCATCAGCGCGGCACGGCTCATTTCATGGGCAAAATACATCATGATACTGTCCTGCTTGAGTTATGGAGTCCGGAAGTCAACGCAAAACTCAACAGCCATCGACTTCCGCGCTCGATCTTTGATACCCGATGCTCATAGAGATCCGGGCGAAACAGATACAATCTTCCAAAAAGGTTGAAAATATTCTTGTCGCAGATGAATTCGCCACCGGCTTTGGGTTTCGCCAGAACCCAATTGAGTTTGTAGAGCCGGCCCTCGGAAACCATGTCCACGTGCGGCCCTACCTTGTGGCCTTCTGGATATCGGACCAGGTATATATTCAGGCGTCTGGAATGAAAGAGAATCCGGGTTTTTACTTTTGCAGGCATGGTAGTGGCATACACTCTCACAGAATCGCTATCAGCAGTTTGCGCGCTGTGCGGCCCGTAGGTCAATTATGGCCGGGAACTCGCTCGTACAAAGATGAGGATTTGAACTGATGGCCAGAGCATCAGGTGGTCGCAAGCTTTTGCGATGGTTTTTGCTGCTATGCGCCGGCGCTATCGTGCTGGTGCTGTTGGTGGTCCTGATGTTCCGGTTCGTAAATCCACCCACCTCGGCCTTCATGGTGGGTTATCAGCTTCAGGGCGCGAACAAATCCCTCGCCCACGAATGGGTGCCCATGGGCGAGATCTCTCCCTGGATGCCGCTGGCGGTGGTTGCCAGCGAGGACCAGCGATTCCCGCATCATGTGGGCGTGGATTTTGAGGCGGTTCGTCAGGCGCTCTCGGAGTACCGGGCCGGCGACGGGCTTCGAGGAGCCAGTACCATCACCCAGCAAACGGCCAAGAACCTCTTTCTCTGGAACGGTCGCAGTTTCATTCGCAAGGCCATCGAGGCGGGGTTGGCACTTGTAATAGACGGCCTCTGGTCAAAACAGCGGGTACTGGAAGTTTATCTGAATATTGCCGAGTTTGGCCCCGGAATTTATGGCGTTGAAGCCGCCAGCCAGGCCTACTTCGGCAAGCCTGCCCGTCACCTTACCGAGTACCAGGCCGCGCTGCTCGCGGCCGTACTCCCGAATCCGAAAGTCCTGCGGGTCAATTCGCCATCGTCGTATGTGTTGGAGCGAGTGGCCTGGATTCGGGGCCAGATTGCACAGCTGGGTGCTGGATACCTGCGAGATCTCTAGTCTTGCAGATGAGCCGGTTTATTGGCGTGACCCCTGGCGCGGACTCGTTGATACTAGGGGTATTGCAGGACCACTTATTTCTAAAGGATCGCAAGAATGTCTCTCTTCCCCGACGACAACGGTGAGAACGACCTGTTCATGTCCCGAACAGATCCGGACAATCCGCTGGGCACCCATGCCCCTTACAGTTTCGAGCTGGAAGGCAAGGTCTGGCCAACCGTGGAACACTATTTCCAGGGCATGAAGTTCACCGACGACAACCGCCAGGAAAAGGTGCGCAACGCCGACACGCCCGGCAAGGCCGGAAAGCTAGGGCGCAAGCGCCACAAGAGCCTGCGGCGGGACTGGAAGCAGGTGCGCGAAACCGTTATGACACGGGGGATCTACGTGCGCTGCCGAACCCATCCCGAGCTGGCGGAGGCTCTGCTGGATACCGGCGACACGAAAATCGTTGAAAACAGCAATTTCGATTATTTCTGGGGCTGCGGCCGGGATCGTCGGGGCGATAACCGTTACGGAAAAGTGTTGATGAATGTGCGGGCCAGATTGCGGGAAGAGCGGGCGGCGCAGGCTTGAACTCCAGCCTGCGCGCCAACTGCAACGCTGGTAGCGCAGGTTAATCGCTCTGCTTCAAGCCCATTTCCCAGAAATCAATCTCAAGCCGGGTGGCGTCGCTGAAAATCCGGGTTAGTTCCTTGAAGCGGGCAGGGGAGACTTCGGCCAGTCGCTCATTGAGCCAGCAGATCTCTGCCTGCATGGCGTCCTGGAACTCGTCGCTCTCGTACATGGCGATCCAGGCGTCGTAAGGGTTGCTCTCACCCCGAATCGTTTCCGCCCGGCTATTTAGCCAGTTGGCGATTTCACCGTAACCCACCATGCACGGCGACAAGGCCACGTGCAGGTCCAGCAGATCGCCCCGGTTGCCGGTATCCAGAACGTAGCGGGTGTAGGCCAGCGTGGCGCGGGCTTCGGGGAGTTCGGCCAGCTCTTGTTCGGAAATGCCCCATTCCTTGCAGTAGCTGACGTGCAGATCCAGTTCCACATCCACGATGGCCTGCAAACCCTCCTTTGCCTGGCGAAGGTCCGACAGTGTCGGGCTTTTATAGGCTGCAAGAGCAAAGGCACGGGCAAACTGGATCAGGAACAGGTAGTCCTGCTTCAGGTAATGCTGGAACGCTTCCGGCGCTAATGTCGCATTACCGAGTTGCTGCACAAAGCCGTGCTCGATGTAGGCCTGCCATTCGTTCTGGCAGCTCTTTTTCAGGTCTTCGAACTGATAAGGCATGCTTGCTCCTGGAAACAGTGTCAGCTCAGTAACAGGAATTGGGTGACGAGTCCGGGTTGATTTCGCCGGAGACTTCTTCCGGATCAATGCCGTGACTGATCAGTACTTCCCGCACAAAATTTACCTGAGCCAGAATTCTGTCAGCATCATCTCCGTATTCAAACCGGTTGATCTCGACCGGCTGGGGCATGAAGGTAAAGGCGGTTTTCAGGGCGGTGAGCGTGTCTTCGTCGGCCATTGGCATACTCCTCTGCGGTTTGAGTTACACATGAGGAGTATACGCATGTCTTCCGGGAAAGGCCGATAGGCTGCCTTGGACTGGTCGTCTTGCTCGACGATCTGTCAGGTTCAGGCTCGTCGACGGCTGGCTGCCACCAGCGAACCAAGAACTACGAGCATCGCAGCCAGCGGAAGCCGCCAGTCTGGCGCGGCAATCCCGGCCAGTACCAGGAAAAGAGCGGCCAGCACAGGTACCGCATAAGCCAGGCTGCCCACCAGTGCGGTAGGGCCTTTCCTTAATGCCAGATCCCAGGCCACCATGGCCAGGCCATATGGACCCAGACCCAGGGCGACACCAGCGGCGAGCGCGGTTCCTGAAGGCAGCACATGGGCGGAGCCGGAAACGGTATCTGCGGCTGCGGCTCCGGCGCCAGCCAGAAGGAACAGGCCTGGCATTACAGGAGCGATCGCTACGGGTGTTGCCTGGCAGATCCAGGAGTAAAGAGCCCAGCAACCCCCAGCCAGAAGAGCCAGCCCGTAACCGGTCAGGTTGCCTGAAAAACCATTATTCAGGGCCTCCGGGCCCAGCAGCAAAGCCGCGCCGGAAAAGGCAATCAGTGCCCCCGCAATAACCGGGAGGGCGATCCGCCGATGGAAGGCCCACTGGCTGATCAGGATGAACATGACCGGCCAGGTATAGGTGATCAATGACGCCTCTGCGGTGGGTGCCATGCCAAGCCCGGCCAGGTAGGCGCCGACCGCCCCCAGAACCAGCAAAGGCACAAGACCGAAAATCACCAGTTTCCATTGCCAGGACACTTTCACAGGTTTACGCGCTTCGCGGCCCCGGAAACTCATGGGCAGCACGGCCAGTGCGCCACTGATCAGGGCGATGGTCGTAAGCTGGAAGGGCGGGATGGAACGCGCTGCATCGACCAGCAAAGGGGCAACAGCCCAAAGAACGACGGCAACCAGAGCCGCGATGATGCTCAGGATGTTGGGCAGACGTATGGGCGCGTTGACAATCCTCATGGGCAGTCCTCCTTTAGCTGGTGTGTTGTGATCTGACAGCGGGAGGATATACTTGCTTGAGATATCACAAAAACAACGTTTAGTGATTAAAAGCATCACAGGAGTTGATGAATTGCGTCCCCGTATTCTGGATCTGAACGTGCTGCAAACACTGGTGGCCATTGCCGACACCGGAACGGTAACCGCGGCGGCTGACCGGCTTGCCTATACCCAGTCAACTGTCAGCATGCAGTTGCATCGCCTGGAAGCCCTGTTGGAAGTGTCTCTTCACGAGCGAGAGGGCCGGCGTATTCGGTTTACCGCTGAGGGCGAGCAACTGATCGGTTACGCCCGGAAGATGCTGGCCCTTAACAACGAGGCACTGGATTCGCTCAGGCAGCGGCAGGTATCGGGGCAACTGAGCCTGGGTATCCCGGAAGACTATGCGTTTTTGCTGACCTCCGTTCTCTCCCATTTCAGCCAGCTGTTCCAGTCGGTTCAGCTGCAGGTTATCTGCGGATCAAGCGTCAGGCTGCTGGAGCAGGTGCAGGCTGGTGAGCTGGACCTGGCGGTTGTGACCCGTCAGACCCGCTCTCCCGGGGGCGAAGTGATTCGCCGGGAGCCATTGGTGTGGGCGGTTGGCGCCGAGAAACAGCCGTCCCTGACAGATCCCATTCCTCTCGCGCTTTACTCACCGGGCGCTGATGTGTTCAGAGAGGTGGCAGAACAGGCGCTGTTTTCTGCGGGTCGGCAATGGCGCCTGGCTTACTCAAGCCAGTCGATGACAGGATTGATGCCCGTTGTCGTGGCCGGATTGGCGGTGGTGCCCGTAACCCGCGATATGCTCACACCCCAGCTGCGGGTTCTGGACGAACGAAGCGGTATGCCGGCCCTGCAATCCATCGAGATGGCCCTGCATCGGCCGTCGGGCCGTCCGACTGAACCGGCCCGGCAGATGGCAGAGCTGATCCGGGAACATCTGGCGGGAGATGGCTGATCTGTCTCCGTGTTAGGCTGGCAGTATCGTGTCTAAACGCAATTAACGGGATACCCCATGAAAACGATCAACATCGACATTGTTTCCGACATCGCCTGCCCATGGTGCGCGATTGGTTATGCCCGCCTGGAACAGGCTATGAAACAGTTGGCGTCGGAGTATGAATTCGGCCTGCAATGGCACGCGTTTGAGCTGAACCCGGACCACTCTGGCACGGGCGAGCCCATCCTGCCGGCCCTGGCCCGCAAGTACGGTCGAAGTGAGCAGGAAATGCGCGCGACCCAGGATCAGATGATGACGATTGCGAAAGATCTGGGCCTCAACTTTGAGAAAATGCAGGAGCGCTTCACCTGCAATACCTTCGACGCCCATCGGCTGGTGAAGTGGGCGGCTGAGCGGGGCAAGCAGACGGAGATGAAGCAGGCGCTCTTCGAGGCTTACTTTGGAAAGGCGGAAGACGTTTCAGACCAGGACGTGTTGCTGGCCTGTGTCGAGAGCCTGGGGCTGGACCGCGGGAGGGCAAAGCAGATTCTGGATTCCGATGAATTCGCCAACGTGGTACGCGAGGATGAAGCAACCTATCAACAGGCCGGTGTTTCTGCGGTGCCGGCCTTCATCGTGAACGGTAAATACCTGATCTCCGGCGCCCAAGAACCCGACACCCTGGTTCAGGCATTCGAAGAAATCAGCGCAAAGCCTGAGTGAGCGCCTTCGTTGGAGATAGAATGCAGAAACCATCCGAAGCCCGGCAACGGGCCATTCTGGCACGGCTGGATAAGTTCAGCCGCTTTACCGATAGCAACATCGCTATTCCTTTCACCAATGTACGGATTGGCGCGGAGGCCGTAATTGGCCTGCTGCCCGTGGTCGGGGACGCCGTGGGCCTGGTCCTGGCCGGATACGTACTGGTGGAAGCGCAGCGAGCAGGCGCCACCAAGGCGGTGAAGATGCGCATGTTGCGGAATATGGGCATCGACTTTCTCGGCGGGCTGTTGCCAGTGGTAGGCGATGCCTTCGACGCGGTTTATAAAGCCAACACCCGCAACACCCGTCTGCTTCGTAACTACCTGGAAAAGGAGTTGGCGATTGAACCACCGCCTCCGCCTTTCCCCTGGCGGACCGTGATTGGTTTATCCGTGCTGTTCGCTGTGGTGACCGGTGGCCTCACGCTTTTATTCTGAGCCGCACACTGCTCTTAAAGCATCAGGCCGGTTTCCGGATGGGAGGCCTCCCGCCGGACCAGCACCTGCCCGTCCCTTACAGACGCCAGCACCGGTCGCTGCCCGAGTAGTACTTCATAGGGCGTGGCCCCCTGAAGAACCACGCATCGTGCTGGCATCCCTTCGTCAAGGCCATACTCATTAAGGTCAAGCGCAGCCGCGCCATTCTCGGTGATCAGCTCCAGTGAACGGTCGATCCAGCTCATGCCCAGCATATGGCAGGCGTGCAGGCCGACATCAAGGGTCCGGAGCATGTTGCCATTGCCCATTGGATACCAGGGGTCGCGAATGGAGTCCTGGCCAAAGGCGACTTTCAGTCCGGCATCAAGCAGCTCGGGGACCCGGGTGATGCCTCGGCGTTTGGGATAGCTATCGAATCGGCCCTGCAAATGCAGGCTTTCAGTGGGCATGGAAAGAAAGCGCAGGCCTGACTTTTTCAGCAATCGAAACAGGCGGCTGCAGTAGGCATCGTTATAGGAGCCCATTGCACAGGTATGGCTGGCGGATACCCTGGAACCGTAGTCGAGTCTCAGGGCCTCGGCGGCCAGAACTTCGAGGAACCGGGATTCCGGATCATCAATTTCGTCGCAGTGAACATCCACCAGTCGGTCGTTTTTATGGGCAAGCTCCATCAGCCAGCGAACCGACTCTGCACCGTAATCCCGGGTAAACTCGAAGTGGGGAATGCCACCCACCACATCAGCACCGAGACGCACGGCTTCCTCCATGAGCTCACGCCCGTTTTTGAAAGACCAGATGCCCTCCTGGGGAAACGCGACGATCTGCAGGTCAATGAAGGCTGCGGTCTGTTCGCGAACCTCAAGCATGGCCTTGAGGGCAGTCAGGTTCGGATCGGTCACATCCACGTGGGTACGCACGTACTGGATGCCATGGGCGGCAAAGAGCTTCAGCGTCTGACTGGCGCGGCTGATCACATCGTCGTGGCTCAGGGTTGTCTTGCGCTCGGACCAGCATTCAATGCCTTCAAACAGGGTGCCGCTCTTGTTCCAGCGCGGCTCCCCGGCGGTCATGGCAGCGTCGAGATGGATGTGTGGCTCCACGAAAGGGGCTGTGACCAGATTTTCTCCGGCATCCAGTTCGCCTTCATTGACGGTGGTATTTTCGGCTTGGGCGGTGATACCTGAAAATCGTCCGTTGCTGATCTCAAGCCGGAATAGCCCATCCCGGCCCTGTAGACGTGCGTTCGCTATTGCGTTCAATGGTTTAGTCATTTTATCTCCGGTCAGTGGCTAACCCGCATCTATGGTCTCAGTAGCAGGTGTGCCAGTAACAGTGTTCTGAATTGTTCTGTCGGGGTGCCCTGGCCAGGCATTGATTCACTGAGCTGGTTCATTCTGTTGCGTACTGTGTTCCTGTGACAGCCCAATGCTTCTGCCATCGCGCTCTGGTTGCCCCGGCAGGTAATCCAGGCATCGAGCAAGTCTGCATAATCGGCCAGGATGGCTTGATCCATCTGCTCAATCGATGTGTGTTCGGACCAGACAATGGCCCTGCCGATGGCTTCCGTGACTTCCACCATGGGCAGAGAATAGGGCTGTTCGAACAGAGGTATCGCAAGCTCGTCGGCCAGCCGGCATAACGTGTTGGGCAGTTGACCGATGTAAGCATCTCCGGTCAGGACAACGAGTCCGGAGACATTGCATTCCTTGCCCTCATACAGGCATTCCGCCAGATTCTGGGGGCTGCGATGTCGGCTGATGCCGGTAACAAAAACCAGTTCGCCACCTTTGACCCAGCTCTTGAACGAACGGTTTTCCGCTACATAGGGCCAGCGTACCGGGTTATCCCCGGCGGACTCCCCGCCCCGGAGCCGAATGGCATCCAGGCCGGGGAGGTGTGGCACGTTCCGGCATCGCAGGGTCACTCAGATCGCTCCCATCACCTGGGCTTTACGCTCACGGACCGCTTCGCTGACAACCAGAATAATGCTGTAGCTCAGGGCCGCGACGAGAACACCCACAATGGGCGCAATCCAGGGAGAAGTATAGGCGGCTGCGGAGCCGATGGCGTAGGCCGCGAGCCCAGGGAAGTTGAAGGCTGGCAGCGTAACCGTGGTCAGGTCCGGATACTGGCGTTTATAGCCGACAAAGTAGCTTGCCATGATGACTCCACCGATCGGCGGGATAAAGGTGCCAAGCAGAACAAGGAACGGGATCAGCCATTCGTACATGCCCAGTACCGCCAGAACTGTCCCGATCGCGGCACCAGCAATGGTCACCGATTTTCGGCGGCGGGTACGGATCAGGTTGCAGCCCGCGACCGCAAAGTTGTAAACCGTGTTGTCCTGGGTGGTCCAGAGATTCAGGAACAGCATCAGGATACCGAGTGTGGCGAGGCCCTGGGCGACCATGATGTCGACGATGTCGGCTTGCTGGTAAACGAGGGCACCAAAGGCGCCGATCAAGGTCATCAGACCGTTGCCAAGGAAGAACGCAAGCAATGTGGCGATCACAGCGGTTTTGCCGGATTTCGCGAAGCGGGTCCAGTTGGTGGCCTGGGTGCCGCCACTGACAAAGGTGCCGAAGACCAGCGTGATTGCAGCTGCAACGCTCATCTCATTGGTCGGGGTAATAGCCAGCAGCCCGGACAGGCCGCCGGCATCGGATGTGGCGATGGACATACTGACGGCGACCAGAATAATCATGGCGGGGACGGCAACCCTCGATAGCCACTCCAGTCCTTGGTAACCGATAAACGCAGTAACACAGAAGGCGAACCCGAACAGCACCATCAGCGGTGTTGTCATCCCTTCCGGCATCCCGGTGAGTTTGACCAGCAGAATTGCCATAGTGGCCGTGCCCCAGGCGTACCAGCCAATCTGGGTGAAACCCAGAATAAAGTCGGACAGCTTGCTGCCCAGCTCGCCAAAGGTGAACCGGCTCATCAGGGCTGTGTTCAGGCCAGTCTTCGCGGCGATATAACCCAGCCCTGCTGCGTACAGCCCCAGCAGCAGATTGCCGACCGCCAGAACCATCAGCATTGTGGAAAAGTCGAAGGCAACACCAACGCTGCCACCAGCCCACATGGTGGCGGTAAAGAAAGTAAAGCCAAGGAGCACCAACCCCATGGACCAGACGCTTTTGCGCTGATCCATGGGAACCGGGCTTAAGGGATAATCCTGTTCTTTGGGTGTAGGTTCAGTGGTCATGACGATCTCTCCGTGTCTTGGGTAACACCAAGGGAGTTGGCAACGTTTGTGCCATGGAGGCTTATCGGGTCGAATCTTGCGGCGCAGTCCGCCAGATATTGTGTATAGTGCACAAAGGCACTGTTGAAGAGCCGTTGGCAGGAACCTCTCTGCTTCAATACGGTGCGATCTGGAGCCGGAGTTACTCCTTTGGTGCGTCGGGCGACGGCAGCAAACTGGACTACACTTCCAATTACTCCTTTGGCGAGAAGGAATTCACTCAATGACCAGGCGCGTTGCCAGCTACACCCTGTGGGTTGCCATCGCACTTGGCATCGCTCCGGCTGTGGTTACTGGCCACATTTCTCCTTTTTCCATGTTTGACGAGCGCTTTGGGCTTGAGGTTGAAAGCCTGATGTTCCTTCCCCCAGAGCTCTGCCTTGTCGTTTTCGTTGTTGGAATCGCGGCGTGCGTTGTTCTGCGACGCTTTGTCCTGATGCCACTGCTTTTGCCCTGGTTGGCGCTGGTCTTTTTCCCTCCTGAGAAGCTGACTGAACCGTTTCCAAGCGCCTGGGATGCCCAGGAGAGGCTCTACGAAAATGAAAAGCTCGCCAGAGAAAGTGCTGAGCTACCGGACCTGGACTCACTCCGAAGCAGGATTGGTGACATAGATCATACGGACACGGGGCTGTTCCGTTTCGAGCGCGCCGAACTACTGAGCGAGTTGGACCAGCTTTCAGAACGGAGTGGTGCCTGGGACACGAACGTCAGCCAGCGGGCTGCCAAGATTGCTGTTCAGATAACGGCATTGAGGCTGAAGATCGCTCAGGCTAACTCGCACCTGAGTATGATTGATAAGTCGCTGCGTGATCTGGCCATAGTCTCGCGTTTCAGCCTTGGACTGGCGAACAAGGTGTTGGGGGAGAAGCTCAGGCAAGGGCGAAACAAGGTTATCCGTCACCGTAATGCCCTGGAAACCACTCGCCGGGCATTGAGAGTGGAGCTGACATCGATCCAAACAGCACGATCGGATACTGAGCAGGCTCTAACACAGCTGCGGGACCTTGATGCACGAATCAGCACCTATCTCTGGGCAAGTGATGCTTACAGGGCCTGGCAGATTTCCATGACTTACAAACTGCTGTGTCTGGCAGTGTTGGTGGCTCTGCTCTGGGTCTTTCCTATGGGATCTACGGTTTACCTGTCGCTTCTGGGTGTTTCGCTGTTCGCCGCAGTGTTTTATTCAGAAGGCGCCCTGGGCTACAGGCTCTGGTTGATTGTTCAGTTCTTGATGCTTTGCTTCGCGCTGCGCATTGCGCGCTTGTTGGTACGGGAGAATTTCCCGTTGCTTCGCAGGCAGTCGGGACCTTTTCTATTGCAGACTTGCCGCAAAACACTGGTCTTCTACCTGCCGTTCCTGACGTTGCTGGCGCTTGGCCTGGCAGCCTCCTGGCAGGTTGATCGATGGGTCGATAACCAACTTTACAGTCTGGAATTCATGGCGGACTCCGACCCGAAAGCAAACCGGAGGCAGAACATCGATCGTGCGATCAGCGCCTATTTCGATGATCAGGAAGAGGCCGCTTTCAGAATGCTTGATGACCTTGACGCGAGGGCAAAATCGTCCCCGAAAGCCGTGGGTGCCGCAATGATGTCGTTCTATGAGCAAGAGGTGCCCAAGACCTTGCCTGATGTAGAGCCAGAAATGGCACCACCGGGTTGTAGTGGTTTCCTGCCCTGGGTTTTCCAGACGGCGTCATGCGCAGAAACGTCGGTCAAGGAACCGCTGAACGAGGCCTATGCTGAAAAGCGCGAGTCGCAGCGCCAGAGCCTTGATCGCGCAACGCAGGGCTATGCGGAGCTTGCCACAAGCGGTGCCGGCAACCTTGTTGATGTTGCCCGCGAGGATTTGAGTGCGACTTTCCATGATATGGAAACGGCCATAAAGACGCAGTTGAGCGTGATCTACGCTGTTGTTGATATCTATTCCTGGGTTTCATGGTTCGTGTTGATCCTCGTTGTCATCAAGAGTCTGATGTACATTTTTGCGCGGGTATTTTTTGGAGCGAAGGTTGATGGCGAGCGTGTGATTCAGTTTGAGCCACAGTCAGAGCCCGGACAGTCCGGCGGGGTGCGAGAGGTGTCAGACCGTCTCGATCTCACGCCAGATATGGGAGAGCTGATATACGTTAGCAAACGCTATGATTTCGCCAATGCGCCGCCTGATGAGGTGACTCCGCAGGCCCAAAAGGCCTTCTTCTCCCGCTTCTTGCGCGGGGCCTGGCACATGAACCGGGTATGGACAGGCGCCCGCGTTGGCGGGGCCGCACCATATCGTCGGTTACCCGCCGATGAACGGATTGTGGTCTGGACCCTCAAGCCAGGTGATGCTGTGATCTTTTCCTGGAGGCAGTTCGTGGGGATGAGTGAGCGTATCGGTCTTCGCACCCGGTATAGCTGGCAGCTGGCCTCTTTAATATTCGGGCGGATGTTTTATGTGGTTGCTTTTGTACCCTCTGATGCCGTGGGCGATGGCACCCTGTTGCTTTCTGCCCGCGGCAGTGACGGCACAGATGGCGAGGAGAGTCCCAGCAACAGTCCGGACCAGCTGCTCGCATGGCAGACCACCACCCGATTCGGGATGCACGCCAATTTGAGTTTCCGGAACGTTTACCGCAGCGGGGTCCAGATCCGTGCGCTCAACAAAGATCTGGCTGTCATGCATTCCAACGTGCAGCGTCAGCGATCAGGGGCCGCACGGTTTCTAACTTGTTTTTTCCTGCCGGTATAACGGGGTAGCCGCCATGAGAAGTGCTCTAACCGCGATCGGATTCATACTGGTGGCGATCGTTTTTTACATACTCTGGACCAACCTGAGCGCGCGCATTATCGCGATTGAGTCTGATACTGGCAGTTATATCTATAGCGAACCGGATAGTGCCGACGTGATCGACCGGTCGGTTCAAGGCCCGGATATGGGCGCGTTGAATGCCAGGCTGGCTAACCTGGAGGCGTTGCAGAAGCAAAATGCAGACGCAATAAAAAGTCTGTCTGAACGCCTCGACCGCTTCGAGGCTGCCATCTGCCGCGGTGACGACTGTGGTCGCAGAATGCTGATCCGGGAAACGGTTTTGTTTGCCCTCAATGACAGTACGCTCAGTGAGCAGGCCAAAGACCGGATTAATCGTCTCATGGAAGGCGTCAAGGAAGGTGCTCTCATCTCGCTCAGGGGGCAGGCAGACGCCGTAGGGGATGAAACCTACAATTACCTGCTTTCGCTACGCCGTGCAGCGGCGGTTAAGCACTATCTCGATACTCTGCTGGCGGAGTCGGGGCAAACTGGTGATCTTCTTATTACGATTGATGGCACAGGGGAGGCCCTTTCGGGAGGATCCGACGAATCCGAAAACCCGGCCCGTCGAATGGTGGAAATCCTGATTTTTGAGTGAGGTGTGTGGGAAAATTGTACAGGTCGTACCTCGTTTGATTCGTTTATTTGCTGGTGGTCAGGGCGAGAATTTGTTTAGACTCGGCAGGTACAGGGAATAAAGTGCGTTGTGAGCTCCATTTTTATGCCGACTCCCTCGGTTGAAGCGAATACGGTATCCCCCCGCGACATGCTCATGCTGCGACTCTCCATCGTGGTGGGTGGCATTCTGATCTCTTTGTTCATGATTGGTGACCTTCAGTTGATTCCGCCTGAACTGGCGGGCTCTTACATCACCAGCAGAGCCCTCATTCAACTTCCAATTCTTGCTGGCTTGCTCGCCTTCACCTTCGTCCCGCAATTTCTTCCCTTTGCCCAGACCGCGTTTTTGGCGACTGTTCTGAGCATTACCTACGCCAATTACTACCTGATCCACGTGGCATGGGAGCAGGCAGCATTCAGCTTTCCTTACGAAGGGACGTTGCTGTACGCCTTCTTCGGTTTCTTTGTTTTTGGAATGAAATTCCATTACGCGCTGACCGCGATGGTGCTCAGTTCTCTGGGCTTTGTCGGCTTGATGCTCATGGATTCCGTTTACGGCGAGCGAACCTGGATGAACGCCGGGTTCGTGGCCGGCTCACTGTTTGTCGGTGTGATCGGCCGGCACAGGATTGATCGATTGCTGGGGCAGCTTCAGGAGGCCAACGAGCAGTTGGTTGGGCTGAGCACCATCGATGAACTGACCGATCTCTTCAATCGCCGGGCATTGATGAGTGAATCCGGGCGTTTGTTTGCCCGGCAGCGGCGCTCCAATCAGAGACTCGCTGTACTCATGATGGATCTTGATCATTTCAAGCAGTTCAACGACCACTACGGCCACCAGCAGGGTGATCAGGCTATTCGACAGCAGGCTGACATCATGAGGCAGGTATTCAAAAGACAGACCGATATCCTCGGGCGATACGGCGGCGAGGAATTCATGGCCGTGATTGAGGGCGAAGATGCCGACCGGTTTGAACTTCTTGCTGCAGAGGTTCTGAAACAATGGCAGGACCGCGCGGTTCCAAATGAGGATAGCCCCGATAGCAAGGAACTTAGCTGTTCCATTGGAATCTGTCAGGGCCTGGCCACCGAGTTTGATTCCATCGATGAAATGATTCGAAGGGCCGATGAGGCATCGTACCGCGCGAAAAAACAGGGTCGCGCCAGATACGTAATGGCCTAGTGGACGTCGAGTAGCGATGGATAGCCGCTGGTTACTGATCTTTGCTGATACGCTCCTGATCCTGCACACGATGCTGGTAGTTTTTGTCATCCTTGGGCTGGTGGCAACCTTTGCCGGCTATTTCTGCCAGTGGCGCTGGGTTCGCAATTTCTGGTTCCGTCTCAGCCACCTGATTGTGATTGGTGTAGTGGTTCTGCAATCCTGGCTCGGTGTGCTATGCCCGCTTACGACCTGGGAAATGGCGCTTCGGGCAAAGGCCGGGGAGGCGGGCTATGAGGGATCGTTTATCCAGCACTGGCTGCAGTCCATTCTGTATTACAGTGCGCCGGACTGGGTGTTTATTCTGGCCTACACGGTTTTCGGAGCGCTCGTCCTGGCCAGCTGGTTTGTGGTCAGGCCCGAGCGGTGAAAAACAGGCAGGATTATTTCTTGAAAAATGTCAGAAAAGCGCCGGCTGCAGCCGCGGCCGCCCCGCCGATCAGATACCACATGGTCTGGTCTGTAAAACGCCCCGTGACCGTTTCGGACAACTGGTTCCCCAGTGACTGGGTTGATTGGTAGCCGAAATACAGCAGGCCGACGCCAACCACGAGCAAAACGATACCGACCAGCTTTGAACTTCCCATTGAATTCTCCTTCAGATTGAGGCCGCCATTCAGCGAGCCTTGGATTCAGGGAAGCTTGCCATCCCAGTGCGGGTTTTCCAACAGCTGTTTCAATCGATCGACATTGCTCTTCTCATGATGATTCTGGTTTTCTGGCGATCAGGAAGTAAACGTCTTTTGAGGTTTCGGGCACCCACCGATAATCAATCTGGAATCCGGCGCACTCCAGATGCGTCTCCAGCTGACAACGGGACAAGAAATTTACATAGGGCGCGAGTCGCAGACTTCGGGCCAGGGAAGCGACTGGTTTCAAATAGGGGCAAGTATCTTGAAGGCAGGCGGTGTTGCTGATGAACACTCCGCCAGGTTTCAACATACTGAAAACCCGTTGTATCGCAACTTCGGGGTGTCGGAGGAGGTGCAGGATGTTCAACCCCAGGATCGCGTCGAACGCTTGCTGCCGATGTTGCATATCCTCAAGTGTGGCAACCACAAAGCGAAGGTTGTCGGCGTCTTTTCCTGCCTTTCGCTCTCGGGCGATGTCTATCATTCGGGAGGAGGCATCGGTTGCCAGGTAGCTGCGTACTCTGGGCGCGTGAATGAGGGCCGTTGATCCCGTACCACAGCCGAACTCCAGAACATCCATTTCCGGATTGAGATATTTCTGGGTCAGGGCGATCTTTCTCAGATAGGCGTTCTGGTCCGCGATCGGACGGCGGGCGTATCGAGCAGCGCTGCGGTTCCAGAAACGGATGGATGAATTCATGAGTTCGTCTCTCAGGGCGGTTGATTTAATTCCGGGAACAGATTCTATCTCTTCACTTCTGTTGGTAGTATCGACAGAAATTTATTGCAGATATGCATATTTGAATGAATTGGCGAACCGTTAACTTCGATTGGAACCGAGCCCGTGCGTTCCTGGTGACAGCCGAGGAAGGATCCCTCTCTGCTGCAGCAAAGGCTCTGGGGGTTTCGCAGCCGACCCTCGGAAGGCAGGTTGCGGCGTTGGAAGAGGAACTTTCTACGGCGCTGTTTGAGCGGGGAGGTCGTGGGCTGGAATTGACTCGGAATGGCCTCGAACTGCTTGCCTATGTCCGAGCGATGGGAGAGGCCGCAAGCAGCCTCTCACTTGCGGCAACGGGTCAGGCGAAGTCCATTGAGGGCGAGATTGCAATTTCGGCATCTGAAATCACCGCCGCTTACATTCTGCCTCCTATTCTTCAAAGGCTCCGGTACCAGTATCCCGGAGTACGTATCAACCTTGTTGCCTCCAATGAGGCCAGCGATCTTCGCCGCCGTGCTGCGGACATTGCCATCCGGAACTTTCGACCCACAGAACCCGATCTGATTGCCCGCAAGGTGGGGGAATTCTCCGCGACTCTCTACGCCAGACCCGAAATCCTGGCTGATCTGCCATCGCCGTTGACCGACGATCTTTGTAAGGCTCCATTTATAGGCTTTCTTTCAAACAATGAGAGATACGTGGGAGCCCTGGCGCAGCGTGGCCTCAAGCTGCGGGAAGAGCAATTCGTTGCCAGGACGGACAGCCATCTGGTGCATTGGCAAATGGCTCGGACGGGTATCGGTATTGGCATGATGCCCGTTGAGTTGGGTGATGCAGAGCCTGAAGTAGAGAGAGTCTTCGAGGATAGGGTTTTTGGCAGCGATGTCTGGCTGGTATCACATCGGGAACTCAGGATGAACCTTCGGGTTCGGACGGTTTTCGATTTTCTGGCCGCTGAGCTTTCCGAGTATTTTGAACCACAAAAATAATCGATTGGGGCGGTTGGCCCTCGTTCGCAGGTTCCCTGATTTCTCCCAACGTCAATCCGGATGTCCTGAACAGATTGAGCCAACCGGCGAGCGTTCGGAAGTACCAGGGAGCCGGATCGCCGAAATCGCCGGGAAGGCCAGCCCAGGTTCCAGGCTTCCAGCCAGTGGCGTATTCTCCTTCATGGAAAAAGGCGACAGGGTGGAGAGTCTGGATGACGCACGCACAACCGGGATTGAGAAGTTTGGGCAGGGCCTTGAGAAACGCGTTCACCGAGGTGTCTCCCAGCAAGGCAAAGTTGTTCACAACAAGATCAAACGTGCCCAGATCGGCATTTTCCAGTTGTTCGTAGTTGAGGGCCCTGAAGTTTTCCTCTCCCTGTTGCCGGGCGTATTCGATCAATTCCGGCACGGCATCTGTTCCGGTACCTCGGTAGCCAAGGCGCGTTACTTCTCTGATCAACCAGCCCTCGCCACATCCTGCGTCGAGAATTGAGCCACCCGAGGGGGCGTAATCTTCGATCACTCTTAAAACACTGCTGCTGGAGAGATTGCCCGGCGCTCGAATGCCCGCTTGTTCCACGGCCCTGATCCAGGGCGAGGCATTTGATTTCCATGCGGTAAGAATCTGTTTTTCGTACTTTGATGTCATGGTTTGGTGAGCCCCGATCGCAGGGTGTTGACGCATTCTCTGATCTCGCGCTCGTTGGCGCTCGCAAATCCCATTACGAGGCCGGTTCTGGAGGAATCTCCCAGAAAGTGCGCGCTCAGCGGTGTACTGCCAAATCCCCTGGCTTTCAACCATTGGCTGAGCGCCAGGTCGTCAAAATCTCCTTCAAGTACCAGGTGCATCCCCGCGCTTTCCGCCACCGGTTGAGCAAGTCCGCCGAGCTTTTTCGTAACCTCGCTCTGGAAGAGTTGCCATTTGTCCCGGTACAGCTGACGCATTCGCCGCAGATGGCGTGTGAACTGACCACTCTCAATGAATTCGGCGATGGTTGCCTGGACAAGAAGAGGGGTCTCTCCACCGCTAATCTGCTTAGCCCAGAGCAAGGGCTCGACCACCGCCTCCGGGACCACCAGATAGCCCACCCGTAATGCCGGCAGCAGAGTTTTGCTGAAACTGCCCATGTAGAGCACGGGTGCATTCTCGAACAGGCCCTGGATGGCGGCGAAGGGTTTGTTGTAGAAGTGGAACTCGCTGTCGTAGTCGTCCTCGATGATCCAGCATCCGTTTTGCTGGGCCCATTGCACCAGAGCCATTCGCTGGGAAAGGTCGAGGATGCCGCCCATGGGGTATTGGTGAGTGGGCGTGCAGAACAGGAGCCTGGCCCTGGCAGGTTCAAGGCCCTGCAACGCTTCCACATCCAGGACGTGGTTCCTGAGGGGGATTGGAATCGCGGGATTGCCCAGCCGGCCCAGCGCGTTCCGGGCGCCCCGGTATCCCGGATTTTCACACAGGATACTGTCGCCCCGTTGCAGGAAAACGTCGGCAATAAGCGAGAGCGCTTGCTGCGCGCCATTGGTGATTATGACTTGGTGTTCTTCGCAGCGAACACCGCGGGAGGTTCTCAGGTAGGCGGCGATGGCGTGTCTCAGGGGCTGATACCCCTGGATGCTGTCATAGCCCCGGAGAGACCGGCGGCTTTCCTGATGGTGCATGATCCGGTTCCAGCTGCGGATGGGAAACGCATCCAGGTCTGGCAAGCCCGGCTGGAATGGCAAATTGGCGTCTTCAACAGGCTTCGGTGTTCCCGCTGGAAGTGCCGGCAGCGGTGGAAAGTTCATGGAAACGCCACCGGGTTTCTTCAGGCCCGGTCCTGCGGGGTTTATCGCTGATTTGATGTCTTCATGGACAAAGATACCCTTGCCCGCTCGGCTTTGAAGAAAGCCCTCTGCCTTGAGCTGCTCATAAACGGCGTTCACCGTATTGCGGCTGATGCCAAGATCCTTCGCCATCTGGCGGCTGGGCGGAAGCTGGCGCCCGGGTGGGTAGCGCTGGTCGAGTATCCGTTCGGACAACCGTTGATACAGCTGATGCTGCAGCGGATGCGCGCTGTCCAGGCGAATATCATCAATCACATCAACTGGTCCTATCAAAAGTCACAATCTGGATCTTTAAATGGTATCAGAAGTGCCTTTCAATAGAAGTACATTTTGTGAAGTGCAAGACCGGAAAGGAGCTTCTGATGACAACGACTGATTTGGCCGGGCCCAACGCCTCCCCGCTGACTTCCTGTCCACGCAGCAGGGTGCAGAGGGCGGTAAAGCGAGCCAGCTATGACAGGGAAACAGCCTACCGGCTGATTGATCGGCTCAAAACGGCGCATCTCGGATTTGTGGAAGATGGCGAGCCTCGCATCATTCCGATCACGGCCTGGCGACTGGGCGACGACCTCTATGTGCACACGCTTAATGGTGGACGATTGTCCCGGCGTCTGGAATCGGGCGTATTGCTCTGCATTTCCTTCGCCGTGACAAATGAATGGGTGATGACAAAATCGGCGTTCAACCACAGTGCCAACTACGAGTCATTGGTGTTGTATGGCCATGCTGTGCCGGTCACGGACCATGCCGCCTTTGATGCCGCGTTCCGTGCCATCATCAACCAGATCGAGCCAGGGCGGTGGGAGCAGGTAAGGGCGCCGAACAACAAGGAAAGAAAGGCAACGGCGCTGTTCCGGATCCCAATTGATGAGGGAGCCTTCAAAAGCCGGACTGGCGGTCCGAATGACGATCCGGAGGATCTGGGGTTGCCGGTGTGGCATGGGACCCTGCCTGCCGGGGGCTGATTTTGATAGTGCCCGGCGGTGAGAGCCTTCATAGACTACCTGGCTGAGTGCTACTCTGAGATCAGGAAGAACTGAGTGTTTGTCTCATCAAAAGGTTTCCGATGTCTGAAGATCCCCTGAAAACCCTGTCCGACCTTGCCAGCGATGCCCATGCCCGCATCCAGGCAACCCATCAGCACATCAATCCGGTGGTAGAGGTGCGCCGTGGTATGCGTGATGCCGGCATACCGGCGGATGTGATGACCATTGACTGCCTGCGTACCCGCCGAAGGATTACGCTGATCCTTCACGATGAACAGCCGGGCACTCTTCTGTACCAGTTCGTGACCATTGAAGACGAAGTGGGGAACGACTTTCAGCAGATGGCGCTCAACGACATGACAACCACCAAACTGTTCGAGTGGATTCAGGAGTATTTTGGCTAATTTGCACAGATCCGGGCCCACCCTGAAGTAAACTTGGAGTAACCAATAACAATAGACCGACAAGGTTTCCCCATATGCCACTACCCCGAAAGCTTCTTTTCGCTCCTTTGCTGGGCATTACCCTGGTCATGACGGGTTGCGATTCCGGTCCTGATTCTTCCGCAGCCAACAGCGCCGGACACACTGCGCCGACCGCCACGACCGAGCAGGCCAATCGGGATGTGTTGGACCAGCGACCCTTCGATAACCGTGACGATTTCGAGAACGCGCGACGCGGACTGATTGCCCAGGACCCTGAACTGGTCATTGATCATCTGGAAGGCGGTGAAGTCTGGAACATGCCGGCCTACGGATTTATCGACGAGGATGGAGAAAGCGCCCCGGCCTCGGTCAATCCAAGCCTCTGGCGCCAGGCTGCCCTCAACAACATTCACGGGTTGTTCAAGGTCACCGACGGGCTCTACCAGATCCGGGGTTACGACCTGGCGAACATGTCGATCATCGAAGGCGAAACCGGGTGGATCCTGGTGGATCCTCTGACCGCCCGGGAGACCGCCAGCAAAGCCTTCCTGTTTGCTCGAGAACATCTGGGCGAAAAGCCGGTGCGGGCGATTCTCTTTACCCACAGCCACATTGATCACTTTGGCGGCGTGCAGGGCATTCTCCAGCACCTTTCGGACGAGGAAAAAACCAACCTGCGGATTATCGCGCCAGAGGGCTTTGAGGAGGAGGCAACCAGCGAGAACATCATCGCCGGCCCTGCCATGACACGCCGGGCCATGTTCATGTATGGCAAGCGTCTGGATCGGGACGAACGCGGCCATGTAGGCACCGGTCTGGGCAAAGGCCCGGCTTTTGGCACCTTTGGCTTTGCCCCGGCGACGGATCTGATCAGCGAAACCGGTACGGAGCTGGAGGTGGACGGCGTTCCGATGATTTTCCAGATTGTCTCCGGTTCCGAAGCGCCTGCAGAGTTCACCTTCTACCTCCCCGAACAAAAGGCCTTTTGCGGTGCCGAGCTGGTCAGCCGCAATATGCACAACATCTACACCCTGAGGGGCGCCAAGGTTCGGGATGCCCGTCTATGGAGCAGCTTTATCGACGAAGCAAAGACTCTGTTTGCCGACGCCGATATCTACTTCGGCAGCCACCACTGGCCCCTGTGGGGGCAAGAGAATATCCAGGACTTCCTGGCTGTTCAGCGGGATACCTACAAGTTCATTCACGATCAGACGGTGCGTTTGATGAACCAGGGTGCGACGCCCCGGGAGATCGCCGATCAGCTCAAGCTACCGCCGGAGCTGAATCGGGCGTTCCATAACCAGGGGTACTACGGCACCGTGTCTCACAACACCAAAGCGGTGTATCAGCACTACCTGGGGTGGTTTACAGCGAACCCGGCTCAGCTAGACCCACTCCCGGAAAGTGATTCGGCCCAGCGTTATGTCCAGATGATGGGGGGCGCTGAAAAGGTTCTGGAAAGAGCCCGCGAGGATTTCGAGGCGGCCTCTGCCATGGGGGCTAGCGAAGGGCGCGACACCTACCGGTGGCTGGCGGAATTGCTCAATCAGGTGGTCTTTGCCGAGCCGGGGAATGACGATGCAAAACAGCTTCTGGCCAACGTCTATGACCAGCTTGGCTATCAGGCGGAATCCGCCCCCTGGCGGGACTTCTACCTGACGGGGGCATACGAGCTGCGCCATGGTTCGCCGGAAGAGGGCATCAAACCGGCGATGATGAGAGAAGTGCTGCTGAACACGCCGGTATCCCTGTTCTTCGACAGCATGGCGGTGCGGCTGAAGGCCGAAGACGCAGAAGGGGAGAGCGCCGTCATCAAGATTACCTTCACGGATCTCAAGGAAAGTTATCTGCTGACTCTGAAACATTCCGTGCTTCACAACCGACTGGTTAATGAGGACACTCCCGCTGACGCCACATTGAATCTGACGCGGTCTTTGTTTGTGGATCTGTTGATCGGCCGTGCGGGGCTGAAGGAACTTCTGTTCAGCGACGAGATCAGCTTTGAGGGAAGCCGGCTCGACCTGATAGGCTTTTTCAGTATGCTGGACAAGCCTCAGGGCCGGTTCAATATCGTTACACCCTGATGAGTACTTTATGAAATCTGTTGCACTTCTCGATGGCGGCCTGGGCCAGGAAATCTACCGCAGGGCCATGAATGTTACGTCACTGCTCTGGTCAGTGGCGGTAATGAGGGAGCAGCCGGACGTGGTTACCGATGTCCATGCTGACTTTATCAGGGCCGGCGCCCGTACCCTGACACTGAACACCTATGCTGCAACGCCCACGCGACTGGCCAGAGAAGGCCTTGGTGACGAGATTGGTGCAATCCATCAACGGGCTTTCGAGGTGTTGGAGCGCGCCATCGCGTTAACGGGTGCCGACGTTGATATCGCCGGCTGCCTGCCGCCCTTGGTCGGAAGCTATCGGAGCCAGCCTGACCGTACGTTCGAGGATCTGAAATCGGAATTCGACATCCTCGTTAAACTGCAGAGTGGGGCGGACGTCTTCCTCATCGAAACCATGACCAACTCGCTGGAGGCGAAAGCCGCCTGTGCTGCCGCCAGTGAATCAGGCAAACCCTTTGGAGTGGCATTCAGACTGGAAGCAGATGGCAAGCTCCGGTCAGGGGAGGCCCTCCCCGAGGCTGTTGAAGCGGTGAGGGCGTCAGGGCCAACGGCGATTATGCTCAATTGCTGCGACCCGGAAGTGATTTCGCAGGCAATGGCTGAACTGGCCGGCCTTTACCCCTGCACGGGTGGCTACGCAAACGCGTTCAAAACAGTTGAGCCAATGGCCGGCGGAGCGCTGGTGGATGAACTGGAAGCCAGGCAGGACGTGTCACCCGGGGTGTATGGGCTTCAGGTGAAACAGTGGTTGGATGACGGCGCAGGTGTTGTTGGCGGCTGCTGTGAAATCACGCCCGAGCACATCAGCCATCTGGCCGATGTGCTGACAGGCGAGTATAACCTGATACGGTTCTCGGAATTGCCGCGCGCTTAGCCTGCGAGCCGAGGAGTTTTGGCTCTGCGCGCTTCCACAGCACGTCTGGAACGACGTGCCTCGATGTATTGCATTGCATCGTTCCGGATGGGAAGGTGCAAGGCGCCTTCCAGATCATGGCGGTCGTAGCCAAGATCCGAAAGCGTATCATCTTTTTCTTTCAGCAATGACTCTGCCATACGGCGGAATTGCTGGCGTCTGGAATATCCCTCAATCCAGGAGGTGATCGGCTGCATTGCGGAGTGTGCCTGATGCTCTGTGCTCTTCAACATGTCTACGGCCCCGACTGTTGGTAAATGACTTGCAGCAGCTCGTTTGGAGACGTCTTGTAACTCGCCTACGGGTGCCTACAGCCGCTATTCTGGTATTCTCTCTGCCTTCAATCAAACGAAAAGAATTTAAGATCTTGTTCAGTTATGCTTAAAGCAGTTGCCGGCCATAAATCTATCCGTAGGGTCCGCCCATGAACATGCCTCTGCTTGATAACGATGTGCTCCGGAGTTTCGTTGCCATTGCGGAACATGGCACGTTTACCAGTGCCGCCAAAGCCGTTCACCGAACACCTTCCGCCCTGAGCATGCAGATCAAACAGCTTGAGCGGAACCTCGGGAAAACCCTGTTTGTTCGCGAACCCAGGCGCGTCACGTTGACGGCAGAAGGTGAGGTTCTTCTTGATTATGGGCGCCGATTGCTGCGCCTGAATGAAGAGGCCGTGCAGTATTTCGTTTCGCCAACCCTTGAGGGGAAAGTGGGTATTGGCACGTCTGACGATGTGGGTACCCGGATTCTGCCGGAAGTTCTGGCAGAATTTGCCAGATCCTATCCCGCCGTGCTGGTGGATGTCGTCGTTGGTTCGAGCAAACAGAATCTCGCTCGCCTGGACGCCGGGGAACTGGATATGACCCTGGTAACTGTGGCCGATGAGGGGCGTATTCCCCGCGGTGAGGTGGTGCACGAGGAACCGCTGGTCTGGGCCGGGCGGGAAGGGTCATCAGCCTTCCAGCGTTCGCCCCTGCCAATTGCCATGGCCCATGAGGGATGTGCCTGGCGGCGTATGACCCTTCGGACACTGGACAAGGCGGGTATACCTTACAGGATTGCCTACACCTGTGAGCATTGTTCCGGTCAGGAGGCCGCTATGCTGGCGGATCTCGCCGTGGCCCCGTTTCCGCAAAGCCTGATTCGCCCGCCTCTGAAAGAGGTTGCCGGTGATAGCCTGCCGGAAATCGGCTTCTATCAGTTGGCGTTGGTGCGCCGGGGTTCAAATCCCCTTAATGATGCGCTTGCCTCGCATGTCAAAGAGGCATTCCTCGGTCTACGCTAAACGGAGCTGCAGGTAATAGTATTGCGCATATCCCCTAGCCGCCCGACTTTGAATCAAGGAAATAATCGATGACAGTTTATTTCGTCCAGGCCTTTATCTACCTGGTGGCAGCGGTCATCGCTGTGCCCCTTGCAAAACGCCTGGGGCTGGGCTCTATCCTCGGGTATCTCGTGGCCGGTGTGGTTATTGGTCCTGTCACGGGGCTGGTAGGGCAGGAAGCCAATACCATTCAGCATTTTGCCGAGTTTGGTGTGGTCATGATGCTCTTCCTGGTGGGTATGGAACTCGACCCCAGGGCGCTCTGGGCCATGCGTGTGCGCCTGGTCGGGCTGGGCGGGCTGCAGGTGGTGCTGACGGCGGCTGCAGGCATGGCAGTGGCCGCATGGTTGGGACTGCAGTGGCAGACAGCCATTGCGGTCGGTCTGATCTTTGCTCTGTCGTCCACGGCGATTGTTCTTCAAACCCTCAACGAAAAGGGATTGGTCAAAACCGAAGGTGGTCGCAGTGCTTTCTCCGTCTTGCTGTTTCAGGACATCGCTGTTATTCCGATGCTCGCCCTTATCCCCTTGCTGGCCCTGCCGGAACTCATGGACGCCACGGCAGGTTCCGACGCCCAGCAAGGTCACCTCAGCATGGTCGATAGTCTCTCGGGATGGGCTCATGGGCTGGTTGTGGTGGCGGCCGTTGGTGCCGTGATTGTTGGCGGCCATTATCTGAGCCGGCCCTTGTTTCGTTATGTGGTGCAGTCGGGCTTGCGTGAAGTATTCACCGCCACGGCGCTGATGCTGGTCATCGGGATTGCGGCCCTGATGAGTCTGGTAAATCTGTCCCCGGCGCTTGGGGCCTTCTTGGCTGGTGTCGTTCTGGCTAACAGTGAATTCCGGCATGAGCTGGAAGCGAACATCGAACCGTTCAAGGGACTGTTGCTGGGCCTGTTCTTCATCACCGTTGGCGCGGGCATCAACTTCGATGTGTTGTCCGAGCAATGGAGTACGGTGGTGTCACTTGCGGTTGCGGTGATCGCAGTCAAGGCCGCGATTCTGCTCGGCCTGGCGTTGCTGTTCCGGGTTCATGGCAGTAATGGCTGGCTGTTTACGTTGTCCCTGGCACAGGCCGGTGAGTTTGGCTTTGTGCTTCTGACCTACAGTGTCCAGAACAACGTGATTCCCATGGAAACGTCACAGGTCCTCTCACTGGTGGTGGCGCTGTCGATGTTCCTGACGCCGTTGCTGTTTATCGTGTACGACCGGATTGTGTTGCCCCGTTATCGTCGTTCACAAAACGACGAGCGCGAGGCGGATACCATCGATGAACAGGCGCCGGTTATCGTCGCTGGTGTTGGTCGTTTCGGCCAGATTGTCTGCCGGCTATTGCGGGCCAATAATGTTCCCATCGTTGCATTGGACCATGAGATCGAACAGATCGAGAACCTACGGCAGATCAATATCAAAAGTTTTTTCGGGGATTCGAGTCGCCCGGATTTGCTGGAAACCGCAGGCATCGAACAGGCCCGGCTGCTGGTCGTGGCGATCGACGACCGTGACCGTTCGGTGCAGATGGTGGAGCATGTGAAGCAGTTCTTCCCCGGTGTCTGGGTGCTGGCCCGCGCTTTCGACAGAGGCCACGGATACCGACTGCGCGAGGCCGGGGCCGATGATGTGGTGAGTGAAACCTATCATCCGGCACTTGAGCTCGGTGGTCATGCCCTGACCGCCATGGGTGTGCACCCGATGCGTGCCCGTCAGATGACCTGGGCCTTCCTCGACAATGAAAAAGCCCACGAGGATGAGCTGTTCGACGCCTGGAAGGAAATCGAGGAGGGCATCCGGTTCAGCCCCCGCTACGGTGAGTTATTCATGAAGCTGGAAGAAGCACTCAGCAGTGCCATGCAGAGTGATTGGGATGAGCCAAAGCAGGAGGATGTCCCTGTCTGGAGACCGCCTGAACGCTGACATGGAGGCATCGCTGGGCTAAATTATTGTCTGGGCGCCTCGTGAGGTCAGTATGGTTTCCAGGAAAACGCTCGTTGTCTCGGGAATGGTTTTTGCCGGATCCTGCCTGGCCGCCGAATCGGACCAGGGCGATTGTATTGCCAGCAGTATCCAGCCGGAAGCCATTGATCTGGACAAGCCGAGAGATCAGCTGGCCCGCCAGAGCGATCTGGTGATTCCCGAGGATGCACGCATCGCCAGCATCCGAGTTCTTCGCCGTCCCATCTTTGATACCACCGACCCTGAGCAGGACAACGCGCTCTATCGAACTCTGAACGCGCTCAACACGCCTACCTGGGAGTCCGCCCTGCGTGCCCAGTTGGTGTTTGAAGAAGGAGATGTCTTCAAGCCCGAGCTTATCTCCGAATCCGAGCGGGTGCTGCGCCAGCGTGAGTATTTGACCGCTGCCTGGGTAGGCGTAACCCGGGTTTGTGGCAACGAGGTTGAGGTAAGCGTGCTTACCAGGGATACCTGGACATTGTTCCCGAGCGTTGGGGTATCCCGATCCGGGGGCGAAAATACCACCAACTTCGGGTTGTCTGATCCCAATTTTGCCGGGTCAGGCAAGAGCCTCGGCATCGGCTATGCGAAGGACCCGGACCGCACCGAAACCAGTCTGTATTTTGATGACCCGAACGTACTGGGTTCGCATTGGCAGGCGGGGTTCTCGTTCGATGAGAGAAGCGACGGCCGGGGCCGAGGCGCCTACCTTGAGAGGCCTTTCTTCAGCGAGACCACCAACTGGCGTTTTGGGTTGAGCGGCATCGATGACGTAAGGGAAGAATCCCGCTATGTCGGCGCAGAGGCTATTGCCGATTATCGGCGCAGCCAGGAGTTCTTCAGTATCGATGGAGGCAAGCGCCTGGCCGAGAGGAACGATCGGCAACTGCGGCTGCTCGCCGGCTACCGCTACAATGCACTCATGTTCGACCGTTTGCCCAACGAACCCGATCTCGACATTCTCCCGGAAGACAGGACCCTGAGTTACCCCTGGATTGGCTTTGATTACCGCCAGAACCGTTTCCGTGAAATGACCAACCTGACCCGGCTCCAGCGGGTGGAAGATGTGCGGGACGGTTTCGTTTGGCGGACCGAGCTGGGCTACTCGGGCAGCGGGTTGGGTGCCACGGAAGATCGGGTGGTTCTCAACATGGATTTCCAGGATGCGCTGCATGCCTCGGAGACCAACTACGCCAGCTATTCCCTCAGCCAGAGCGGCACCTACCGTCTCGACGAAGATCGGGTGGAAAACCTGCTGGGCACAGTGAGCGTTCAGTACTTCCATGGCGGCTCGGAGCGCTGGAACAGCTGGTACACCAATCTCGCGTTCACCGCAGCACACAATCTGACAGCCGATCAGCAACTGCTGATTGGCGGGGAGAACGGCCTGCGTGGCTATCCCAGCGAATACCAGCAGGGTGACCGCAGGCTGCTATGGACCCTGGAGCGGCGCTATTTCCCGGACTGGCATCCGTTCAAGCTGTTTCGGGTTGGTGGTGTAATCTTCACCGACGTCGGCCGGGCCTGGTTCACTGACGAACGGAACAGTGGGCCGGACGAAGGTGTTCTGAAGGATGTTGGCTTCGGCATGCGGCTGGCGTCCAGCCGCATTGAGGTGCAGCGTATGCTGCACCTCGACTTCGCCTTTCCCCTGGATGGCGACGACAGTATTGATGATTTTCAGGTTCTGTTGCGGGGCAGAAGCCAATTCTAGAGCCCCCGCTCACCAGGTATCGACGAATTTCCCGCCTTCCCCAGACTGAATGCCGGAAGTGGAACTGAGCCCGCGTATCAACCACGCCCGCGTTTCCTGCGGGTCGATCACCGCATCAATCTCCAGATAACTGGCCACGTTGAGCGCCTTACCTTGCTCATAGGCTTTGGCGACCAGAGTATCGAACATCTTCTGCCTTGATTCCTCATCAGGCTGGGCGGCCAGTTCTTTGGCAAAGCCCAGGCGCACGGCGCCTTCCCAGCCCATGGGCCCGAACTCACCGCTGGGCCAGGCGGCCGTGAAGAAGGGGGTGAGCATGCTGCCCGCTGCCATGGCCTGGGCGCCAAGACCGTACGCCTTACGCAGAATCACGGTGAAGAAAGGCACACTGAGCTTGGCTGCCGCCACGAACATACGCGAGATGTGGCGAATGGTGGCCTGTTTTTCGGCGTCAGGCCCCACCATGAAGCCCGGTGTGTCACACAGTGACAGGATCGGAAGGCTGTGGGCATTACAGAGCTGCATGAAGCGGGCAGCCTTGTCACCTGCGCTGGCATCGACCGCTCCGCCCAGGTGGGCCGGGTTGTTGGCGATCAGGCCCATGGGACGACCTTCAATACGGACCAGAGCCGTGATCAGGCCTGGCGCAAATTGGCTGCGGAGTTCCAGGACACTGTCCTGATCGGCCAGGGTTTCGATAACCTGACGGATATCGTAGACCCGCATGCGGTTTTCCGGAATCAGGTGGCGTAGCCGTCGTTGATCGTCGCACTGCCAGCCTTCCAACGTGCCCTGAAAGTAAGACAAATATTTCTTCGCCACACTGACCGCTTCAGTTTCGTCCTCGACCAGGACATCAATCACACCGTTGGGCCCCATGACGGACACCGGCCCCACTTGTTCCGGGCTGAACCGCCCAAGCCCGCCGCCTTCGATCATGGCAGGTCCCGCCATCCCCAGATTGGCGTCTCTGGTGGCAATGATGGTGTCGCAGCAGCCAAGCAGTGCCGCGTTGCCCGCATAGCAACGGCCGGACACAATACCGAGCGTGGGCACGACGCCGGAGAGCCGTGCCATGCCGACAAAGGTATGACAGTCCAGAAACGAAACGCCGTTGGCGTCGGTGTCGGATGGGCGACCCCCACCGCCTTCTGCGAATAGAACCAGGGGGATTCGCCATTGCTCGGCCAGAGCGAGAATTCGGTCTGCCTTGCTGTGATTCGTCAGCCCCTGTGTGCCTGCGAACACCGTGTAATCGTAGGCCATGGTGGCGCAACGCCCGGCTTCGGGGCCAAATGCCGGCGCGTTCACGGTGCCAATGGCGGTAATCAGGCCATCCGCCGGGCTCATTTCAGCCAGCTTGTCCGCCGAACGTCGGCGTCGCTGTGCCGCCAGTGCAAGAGCTCCGTATTCATTGAAGCTGTCGGGGTCGAGCAGGTCTTCAACGTTCTCACGAGCGGTTCGCTGAGCAGTTTTACGCCGCTTTGCGACCGCCTCCGGTCGGCGCTGGTCAGTCAGCAGGTCATGACGCTCCAGAACCTCGGCGAGATCGGCCCGGATGTACTCCAAATCAACCGTCTCTTCATTCTGAATGCCGCCGGCCTCGACGTCGGCTGGTTCCAGGTAGACCAGTGCCTGCCCGTCGTTCACCGTTGTCCCTGGTTCTGCGGCAATAGCGTGGATGATGCCGGAGTTGGTTGCCTTGACCACAAACTCCATTTTCATGGCTTCAAGCACCGCCACCGGGTCGCCGATGGCGACGGAATCTCCTGGTGTCACATCGATACTGACAACCGTGCCTGAACTGGGCGCCTCAATGCCGATGGTGCCCGCCGGTGCGGCGATGGCGCCCGGGCTTTCGTCGACCGCCGAGGCAGATGCGTTGCCAAAGTGCAGGTGCGGGTGAGCGGTTTTGGTCGCTTCCGGGATCAGGTGTTTCAGGTTGTCTTCGACAAAGCGGGTGGTAACAGCCCAGGTTTCCACGCCGGAATGGCGGACCAGATTTTGCAGCAGACCAATATTGCTGCTGACACCGGTTAGCCGGAATTCGCACAGGGCGCGATAAAGCCGCCGAAGTGTTGAAGGGTAATCGCCGCCATGGGCAACCAGCTTGGCGAGCAGGGAGTCAAACGAAGGACTGATGGTGTAACCGGCGTAACCGTAGCCATCGACCCGTAAACCCGGGCCAGACGGTGGCTCGTAGGTGCTCAATGTGCCGGTAGCGGCGGTGGCATGACCATCGGCGTAGAGTGTTTCGCTGTTGATTCGCGCCTGAATCGCGAAGCCCCGCTTGGTGGGTGGCGACTCAAGAGCCAGATCAGTGAGGCTTTGGCCGCCAAACAATTGCAGCTGGGTTTGAACGAGATCAACGCCGGTAATCTCCTCGGTGATGGTGTGCTCTACCTGGATGCGGGGATTGGCTTCCATGAAATAGAAACGGCCGGGGTGGTCCTCGTCCACCAGAAACTCAAAGGTGCCGAGACCACGGTAGTTAACGGCGCCGGCCAGTTTCAGGGCGCTGTCGATCATGTCATCCCGGATCGAGGCGTCCAGTAAAGGACTCGGTGCAATCTCGATCAGCTTCTGATTTCGCCGTTGCAGGCTGCAGTCGCGCTCCCAGAGGTGACTGACGGCTCCGGTACCGTCGCCGACTATCTGGATTTCGATGTGCCTTGCCCGAGCGATCAACTGCTCAACGTAAAGTGAGCCGTTGCCGAACGCTGCCTGAGCCTCGGACTGGCAGCGCTGGAAGGCCTGCTCGAGTTCTGTTTCGGCGTGAACCGCCCGCATGCCGCGGCCGCCGCCACCGGCAATCGCTTTGATCATCAGAGGACCGTGCTCGTCCAGGAAGGCGCGGGCCTCGGTGAGGCTCACCGATCTGTTGATTCCCTTTATCAGGGGAACCTCGCAGCGTTCTGCCAGGGCCCTGGCAGCCGACTTGTCACCAAACCCCTCCAACACGTCGGGCGAAGGGCCAATAAAGATCAGCCCGGCCTGTTCGCATGCGCGGGCAAAACCGGCGTTTTCCGCCAGGAATCCGTAGCCAGGATGGATCGCCTCGCAGCCATGGGCCTTTGCGACCTCTATCAGTTGCGCTCCATCCAGGTAAGCCTTTACGCCATGGCCCGTTAAAGCCACCGCCTCATCGGCCATACGGGTATGCAGGCTGGCGTCGTCGTCTTCAGAGAATACGGCCACAGACCGCAATCCCAGTTCGCTGCAGGCTCGGGCAATGCGGATCGCGATTTCGCCGCGATTGGCAATCAGTACGGAGCGAAAAGTCATGGTGCCTTGTTCCCCGGGGTGTGATTTTTATTTTGGGCGACAGAAGCCACCATCCTAGAAACGGCATCCGGATCAGGCAAATGAATTTGTTTGAGGGTTGGTTATGAATGCGCTTGATGACTCAGGTTTCAGGGCTCGTTGGTTTCGTTCTGTTGCTTATCCGGAGCCCCAGGATAACCACGAGGGCGCCAAGCCAGATGCCAACTGAGTAGCGCTCGTTGAACCAGATTACGCCAATCAGTAACCCGAACATGGCGGCGACTGCGCCGAGCTGACTGTAGAAAACCGGATTGGAGCGACGCTGTAGTTCAAAGGCGCAGAGGTAGGTCAGCGCAGTTAAAAGGCCCTGCAGAATGACAATACCAAGAAGGTAAGATCCTGTGCCTACGGGAAAAATGGGCGTCCCAGCCAGACCTGCAAACAGACCAAGTGTCATAGCTGAAGCCAGCAATGTGCCTGCTGCGAGGACCATGGGCTTTACTGCATCAGGCCATGCCACTGAACGGTAGACGTTACCGATAGACAGCATGGCTGGGATGATCAGGCCCATGGCGAACCAGAGAAGGTTCGGGCTGCTGATCTCAGAATGACGTTGCAGCACGATCCAGGCGCAGGCAATGACCGCAATCGATAGCCCGGCCAGTTTGATCCAGCTGCGTTTTTCGAGCCCCATGCCAGTGGCGATCAGAAACGTAAATATTGGTGGCAGGGCATACATGATGCCCGTGAATCCTGCCCCCAGTTTTGTCACCAGATAAAACCCGATGACATTCGGGACCGCGATGCCGGTCAGACCGCTGATAAGAAAATAGCGGCTCAGGCGACGTTCCAACAGAGAGCGGCGTTTCTGGGAGAATACCAGCAGAACGGATCCTGCAATAAGCGTTTGCCAGAAAGCATAAGTGACGGCCGGCATACCCTGGGATGTTGCGGCTTTTGCCAGCGCCAGCATCAAGGCGATCAGGAATCCATTGGCCAGCAGGAGGCCCCAAACTGCGGCCTGGGGCGGGAAAAGCGAACGCTGCATAGAGGCTATCATCACTAAGTGCTCCGGGTTGTGAGGGGCATTACCGTGAGCCAGTTTGCCGTAATTGATTAAGTTGATAACTGGGCGCATTCGAACAATACTTCTTCCAAATCGGAAATAATCAGGAGCGTTCAGTGGCCACCGACAAGCTGGTAGCGATGAACATCTTCAGGCGAGTGGCGGAGCTGGGCAGTTTTACCCGGGCTGCGGATGACCTGGAGATCACTGCGGCGACGGTCAGCAAACACATCGCTTTTCTGGAACGGGACCTCGATACGAGGCTGATCAACCGAACCACTCGCCGAATGAACCTGACCGATGCGGGGTTTGCCTTTCTCAAGCGTACCCAAGCCCTTTTGGATGAACTGGAAGACGCAGAACTGGAGGCAAGAGGGTTTCAGGCGGAGCCAAAGGGGACAATAAGGCTGAATGTGCCAATGTCTTTCGGGCTGACCCACATCTCAGAGGCTATCGACAGTTTTCTGAACCGCTTTCCCGAGATCGATATCGATTTGCAGCTCAGCGATCGGATGGTCGATCTGGTGGAGCAGGGCGTAGACATCGCTATTCGGATTCGAAGCTCCCTGGCCGATTCGAGCCTCATGGCCAGGCCACTGAGAACGTCCAGAAACATTGTTTGCGCATCGCCGAGGTATCTGGAAAGTGCCCCGGAGATTCACGGTCCGGAAGACCTGACACAGCACAACTGCCTGACGTTTTCACTGCATGACAGACCGAGAGTCTGGGAGCTGGGCGATCGGGAGGTAAGGGTCAGCGGCAACTATCGAACGGACAGCAGCCTGGCGATTCGCCAGAGTTTGTTGAGGGGGGCCGGCGTTGGTTTCTTGCCGCGGTTTCTGGTTCAGGGCGATATTGAAAAAGGCGCACTGATTCCCCTGCTGCCTGACTTCCCGCCCAAACCCTACACTGTATTTGCCCTGTTTCCGCCGGGGCGCAAGCAACCCACCAAGGTTCGCCTGCTGCTTGACCATCTGGACCAACATCTGGGCAAGAAACCCTATTGGGAATAGCGCTGATCCCGTGGATCTTCTGCTGGCTATTTCCATTCTGGAAAATATGTAGTTCTATTCTGTCCGTTTTGCAGGGTCTCGTAGTTCCATAGAGTTGCTACCTCAACGCGAAGGAGACAACTTTATGAACATTCACGAAGCCCTGGACTGGCGTTACGCCGTCCGTGAATTTTCGCCCGAGAAGCTTGGTGCCCATACGGTGGAAACACTGGTTGATGCGGCTCGCAAGAGCGCCTCTTCTTATGGACTGCAGCCCTATAAAATTCTGGTCGTCGAAAGCAAGTCGGTTCGACAGGATTTGCTGGCCTACTCTTTTGGCCAACAGAAAGTGTTGGACTGCTCTCACTTGATCGTTTTTGCGGCGCAAACGGATATTGGTGACCACACGGTCGACAGGTATGTCACGCAGTTTGTGAAAACCCGCGACGTACCTGCCCAAGATATCTCCGGCTATGTGGCGCACATGAAAGAGGCGCTTGCAGCCAAATCCCGAGAAGAAAAACGGGTGTGGGCGCACCAGCAGGCCTATATTGCCCTGGGGACCCTGCTCACTGCTGCAGCTTCAATGCGAGTAGATAGCTGCCCGATGACCGGTTTCGATCACCAAGCCTACGATGACGTACTTGGACTGGCAAAACTGGGCCTTGAGACTACTGCCATCGTTGCTTTGGGTTACCGTAGTGCCCGTGACCGAACCTCCGGCTTACCGAAAGTGCGCTTTGATTACGGCGATATGGTGATCAGCGTGTAAGTGATACCCGGTCGATTTGGTGGTCTGGCTGGTGTTCCTTGTCTATAGGGTATAGGTTCGGAAGAACGGCAACACATTTTCGAGCTTACTGCCGTTCAAGAGGAGCACCAGCTCTATGAAGGTTTTTTCCAACCCGGTTGGTTCCGGAAATCTGTGGTTTGACAATCTCACCACGGCACAGGGCACACCGGTCGCGTACGATCCACAGGCCAGGTCTTTCGTTCCGATGCCGCCCTTTTGCGCGAACCGGGACATCATCGGCTGCAACTGGATTGCGCCTGAACAGGGGGCATTCTGTCGTTCCTGCGCGATGACTGCTCTGGCGCCCGACCCCAATATTCCTAACGCCATGCCCAATTGGGCCGAGACAGAAGCCTCCAAGCGCTGGGTGCTGGACAACCTCGGCCGTTGGCACTGGTTTCGCCCTGAGGATCCGGGCACGCGCCCGGTTTTCCACATGTTGGCCGAGGGGCTGACCCCGGTTGCCATGGGGCACGCGAACGGCGTGGTAACCATCAGCGTCGCAGAGGCGGATCCCGTGGTTCGTGCCACCCGACGGCAGGCCCTGGACGAACCCTATCGAACCATGGTCGGCCATATGCGCCATGAAATCGCCCACATGCTCTGGTGGCGCCTGAGCTTGCGTAAAGACTTTCTGGATGCGTTCCGGGAGATGTTCGGTGATGAACGCGCCGATTATCCGGCGGCCCTTGAGCATCACTACCATAACGGCCCGCCGCAAGACTGGCGACTGTTTTACCTGACCAGCTACGCCTCGGCACACCCGCACGAGGACTGGGCGGAGACTGCGGCACACCTGCTGCACCTTACGGACATCACCGACAGCCTGGTGTCATCCGGTCTGACCTCGCCCGAGGTGCCGAGACAGGGTTGGGATCCCTACTCGGAGCCCGACACGGCCATGCTGATCAATGTTGCTGCGTCACTGGCCATCCGGGTTAACCATGTGAACCGCTCCATGGGACTGTCTGACCTCTACCCGTTTGTCCTGTCCGAAACGGCGCAGCGCAAGCTTGCGTTCGTGCACGACTGGTTGCGCCGCGGGGCCCAGGGCCTCTAGTCCAGGTGAGTGCCGGTCAATCAGACCGGCGACACGCCAAAGAGCCACTGGTGGGCCCACACCACCATGACCACATACACGGCAAGGCCGCCAACGATCGCAATGACGTCATTGGCTTTGGTGGCTGGCAACGTGGTGATGGCGCGCTGGGTTCTGCGCTTCATGGAGATCCGGTCGGCTACCGCCCAGGCAAGGAAGGAGCCGAACAGCAGAAGGTCGTGGAGCATCCCGTTCGCCAGAAGGTGAGCCAGAGCCCAGAGTTTGACGGCAATGAGCATGGGGTGCTTCAGTTTTGCCTTGATCTTACCCGGGAGGTAGGTGGCGAACAGTAGCGGGAATACAGGCACCAGAAGCAGGAATGACACGTGCTTGAGCCACGCCGGCGGCATGTAGATCACCGTCGGATCCATCCGGGCGGCGCCGTAACCCCAAACGATCAGAACCAGACCGACGAGGGACACCACGGAATACAGTCCTTTGAAGGCTCCCTCGCCCATGGACGCGTTCAGCCGGTTACGCAGCGGCTCGTTAATTATGGAAAGCGAGTGCACGCCGAGAAACAGTACCAGACCGACAATCAGTGTGGTCATTTGCAAAACTCCTTTTGGCTTAAGTGACAGGGTTGCCTGATTGGCAGGGCGCTTTGCGTCGAAAGCCCTTTTGTGTGAAATCCTGATTAGTATAGGAAACCGGGACAGCAGATGCCTGAGCGTTTATGATCGGCGATCTGATTCACCGGATTGAAAAGGCGCCCATGAAGTTTCCCAAGGTTACTGTTGTACTGGTATCTGCTGCCCTGCTGTTTGTTCTCTGGGAGCAGACCCGCGACCAACCCGATCCCATCGATGCAAGCCGCCTGACCAATTTGCGGGCCAATCCGGTTGAATTGAGTGCTGCAGTTGACTGGATTTTTACCCAGATTCCGGACTTCTGCTCAGACGCCACTGGCGAGGGCAGTGAAACCAGAGCCCATGCTGATTGCGTCAAAAAAGCCGAGGCACGAACCTCCACGTGTCGGCGGATGCTTTACGATCGATTCCCGAGCGTTGTTGCCTCAGAGGCGGTATTCCGGGACGTTTCGCTCACGGCCATGGAGTGTCTGGTGCCCCGGTCCGTTTTGGTAAAGTAGGCCATATCACAACGACCTTCCGCCAGGATAGGTGTCAGCATTCCGAAGTTATCTGGGTCACCGTGCATTCCGGGTCGCCGAAGGAATCGTACTCGACATAGCAACCCGGAAGACCTGGGGCCGATCCTGAAGGCACGGAGAATCCTGCGCGGGTGTACTGGTTGTTGACGAAAGTTTCGAGCGAGGAATCGTTGGCGTCCACCGAGATGTAATCCAGCATTGTTAGCGAATCCGCAGCCTCGGCTCGGCTTTCAGGGCAAAGGTTGCGCCAGTCCACCTCTGAACGGCCCGCTTCAGTTTCTATTACGTAGCCAGTCTGCTGATTTCCGCCAGGATTGGTTGCTGCAGGTGACAGACCCTGAGCATAGGCCTTGCTTCTTACAATTCCGATGGTGCTTTGCATCGTGCCTGCCAATGAGTCCAATGCGGCCAGGCGGGCATCGGTGGAGAGGTCCGAGAAGCGGGGGAGCGCAAACGCAGCCAATACCGCAAGTATCAGAATGACGAGAACCAGCTCTATCAGGGTGAATCCGTGTGAATCTGGGATGCTCTTATACGATAGAAACATGAATGACTTCGTTCGGCGGATTTGAAATTGCAGGCATTATCCCATTTGGCAGGGCATGAAGCCATGCCTTCTCTGACGGGGCCATCAGACCTGCATGTAGCTTCCTTCGAATCATTAGCGTTTGAAAAACCTCGGATTTCGTTCAATAAAAGAATCAATCCAGCGCTCCAGAAAGGAGCGTTTGTCAGGGTTCTTAAGATAGCGCCAGCCTAATACGGAAATGACCAGTGCCCCGGTCGCATCGACGATCAGGTCCCACATGGTATCCGTCAGCCCGGAAGGATCACCAAGCATGGGCTTTTGCATGTTCATGCCAAACAGGGAATCCATGGTGAACTCGAAAATTTCCCATAGTGCGCCCACGCCAAGTGCAAACATGAATGCGAAAAATGCAACAAAGCCGGGTTTCATGTGCACGTGAATGTTTTCAGTCTCGTTCATTATGTGCACCAGGAGAAAGCCGAGAATACCCAGCAGGAACCCCGACGTGGTGTGGAGCGCCATATCCCACCACCAGAAGCGCGTGTAGTAATCACGGATCTCTCCGAGAAACAGGGAAGCAAACACAAACCCTATGGCGGCCAGTTGCAACTCCGGCGGAATGTGGATTCTGAAGCGGCGCTCAAACAGCAACGGGAAGAAGGTGATGGCGATAATCATGGCCGTCAGAAATGCGGTGAACCATCGTTGGCCCCATACTGCAAAGAGCGCTTCACCAAGCAGTATCAATTGCAGAGCAATGGTAATCCTTTGGTGCGTTACGCGAATGCGCATAGGTCTCCCAAGTGAGTGGTTAAACGGCACTTTTGCATGAGTTGTACGGCGTTGGTATAGGGATGTAGGATCAGTCTGGACGAGAGGCCGCCTCAAGAATCATCCATGGTTCAGCAGGATCTGACAAGTTTTGGTGCTGTCCTGGTTCTACTCTGACCCCCGATCAACCATTGTTCCCGATAGCTACAGGACCCCACTGGCATGCCCATCTCTGTTCACTATGGTTTGACGGTACTGATCTGGGGTCTCACCTGGACAGCGATTCGTCTGCAGGTTGAAGCGGCGCCGGTCGACATATCCGTGTTTTACCGATTCTTTATGGCTTCTGTCGTGACACTGGTGGTTCTTGCCATGGTGCGCAGGCTGGAGAAGTTGACCCTGAAACAGCACGGTTGGCTGGTGCTGCAGGGGGCAACCCTGTACAGCCTGAACTTTCTGCTGATTTATCGTGCTGCAGAATCGATGACAAGCGGTCTGCTGGCGGTGGTGTTTTCGCTGGCCGCTCTGTTTAACGCTTTGAATGGCTGGCTCTGGTTACGGCTCCGGCCTACCGCCCGGCTTTATCCGGCGATCTCTCTGGGGATCACAGGTGTGGCACTGCTGTTCTGGCACGATCTGCAACTGGGGAATGCCACAGCCACCAGCATTCTTTTCGCCATTGGCGGCACCTTCTGGTTTTCCATGGGTAACCTGGTAAGCATCAAGGTGCGGATGTCTCAGGTGCCGCTGTTACTGGCCAATGCCTGGGCCATGGTTTACGGCGCGGTGATTCTTGGCATCTGGTGCCTGTTGCTTGGTGTTGAGTGGGTAGTCCCCACCTCAGCGACTTTCTGGGGCGCAACCGTCTTTCTGGCCGTTCCCGGCTCAATCATCGCTTTCTATTGCTACATCACGGTGATTCAGACGCTCGGCGCTGACAAAGCAGGCTACGCGACGGTACTTTTCCCCGTGGTTGCCCTGAGCGTTTCGACCTGGCTCGAGGGTTTTGAGTGGACAACAACGGCGGTACTGGGTGCCACGCTGGCACTGCTGGGAAATTACGTTTTGTTCCGACCGGCCAAAGCATAGCGCTTGTGAAGTTCGCGCAGGGCATCTGAGAGCGCAGGGAAAGGACCCTCAGTGGGGATACCCGGAACGACCTGGTTGATCGGAAGCGTTGCCACGGGTGGTGGCGCCGCGTGCAGTTCGTCCAGCCAGGCTGAAAGTTGCTCTGACGAGCTTGCATAGACGATTCGCCCAAGGCCAACCCAGCCGTGTGCAGCCGCGCACATCGGGCAGTGCTCGCCAGGGCGCCCACTGTTCGGCAAAGGCCAGTTGCTCTTCTTTTGTCGGTCGGGCATCCAGATTTTTGATGTCCTGTATTGCGGATGCCAGTGCCAGGTCGCCTTGGGGCCAGACATCCGGCCGTCGTAGCGCCATCATGTAATAGATGTCGACGGTCCAGGGCCCCAAACCGGGTACTTCTAAAAGGTGGCTTCGGCCCTGCACATCGTCAAGCTTTTCGACTTGCGCGAGGTCGAGTTTGCCGTCGGTTATGCGGTTGGCCAGCTCGACACAATACCTGGATTTCTGTCGGGTAAGCCCGACTCGTCTTAGCTCAGGCTCGCCAGCCCTCTGGACCAGTTCCGGGGTTACCGATCCAAGGTGGGACGCTAGCCGCTGGAACATCGTAGCTGCGGCTTTGAGCGAGACCTGTTGTTCAAGGATGATGTGGATCAATGATGCAAACCCCGGTTCGCGAGTCCAGATTGGAGGGTATCCCAGTCGGGCTCGCACCTCGTAAAGATCGGGATCTTTCTCAGCGAGGACGTCAACGCCCATTTTCAAGGTTTCGGCAGTGATCGTCTTTTGTTGCATAAAACCCTGTTCGGCTCTATGGGGATTATCAGATCAGTCGAGCAAACTGGACTGCTGCTTTGGAGACGACGCCTACGAGGTCTGTAAACATCATAAAAGTGTGTACGACACAGACCGTCTTTGGTTCTCAGGCCTGTCAGTCGGCGAAACACGACCGTCATTCCCATAGGGATATGCCCGTAGCTCCGAAAACAATCCTGATGTGAGTGGGGTGCGTAATTCCTAGTGCTTTTAAGGTCCGACCAATGAGGTGAAGTTACTATGAAATTAACTTTCAAGAATGGTTTAGCCGCAGTTGCACTGACCCTTGCGTCCAGCCTCGCTATGGCAGCAGAGCATGTCGTTGAAATGAAAAACTCTGGCGCTGACGGCGCAATGGTCTTTGAGCCAGGATTTGTGAAGGCTGAGCCCGGCGACCCGGTCAACTACGACGCTGCCAAAGCCGCGGTGGACAAGCTGACCGCTGCTGCCGCCACGAATAAGGATCGGCTGAAGGGTTACTTCGAGCAGGTTCAGTAATCTGGTTGAAGCCGTTTTCGCCGCGCCCCGAAGGGCGCGGCGTTGTTTGTGAAACCTATAATCACCTATCCTGAAGCCCGCACGTCCAGATATGCGCAGGAGAAAGTAGCGATGGCCAGACTCTCAGATCATGTGGATTGGCAATATGTGTTTCGGGAGTATTGGCACCTCTATAGATTTGGTTCTGCGGGTGGAAACCCGGTCATTCGTTCGCATCTCAAAGATGTCCGAAATCGACTTAACGCTGAACTTGAGTCCAATCCTGTTGTTGAGTTTGACCAACCTGTGCAGCTTCCAGTATGCGCATGGCTCGGGCGGGCTCTGGACCAGGGATTGAGTGAGCGGACCGCACCAGTTGTTAGAGCCCTGACGCGAGTCTCTGGCCAGCTTACGTGGCGCTACGGCTATGAAAGAATGCATAAAAGCCTGGCCCGTAAATACGCATACGCTGAGCTGATGGGCCCTAACGGACCTGTGCTCAGCAAAAACGTCATACTGGGCCTGGTGCTATTCGGCCCAAAATGTACCTACCCGGAACACAGTCACGACGGCATCAGCGAGTCCTACATCTGTTTGAGTGGTTCGGTCTCTGACAGCAACTACAGCGTATTTACGCCGGGCTCCCTGTTCTTCAATCCGCCGGAAAAAGCCCACCGTATGACCACCGGGGACTTTGAGCCTACGCTCCTGGCCTACGCCTGGACGGGGACACCTGAAAAGCTCGCGAACCAGAGAATGAGCTTTGCGGGACGCAAGAGTTAAACGACCTGGTTCAGCCCTTTCAGAGGAGAGATTACCGCGCTGATCAGCGCGGCAACCGCTCCCAGATAGTTACTTCCGACAGGGTATGCTGGAATTTGTGCTGGGTTTCGCGGATAACGAAAGGCACCTTTCTCGGCTCACTGACTAGCCGGAAATGCTGTGAGAGGTGTTCTTTCAGGCCATCCAGAGTGGTGTGGTTCTCACCATCTTTTTTGAAACCGCCAATCCACTCTTCCTTCGGCGTGTGTTCCTCCAGCCAGGTGTAAGGAGAGGCAATCACCAGTAAGCCACCGTCGTTGATTCGCTCGTGAATGCTGTCCAGGAAACGCCTTGGGCGGTAGAGGCGATCAATAAGGTTGGCCGCCAGAACAAGGTCGTAGCCCGAGTACTGCGGTTTCAGGTTACAGGCATCCCCCTGGTAGAAGCTCACGTTCTCAGAACATTCCTCGAGGCCAAGTTCTTTGAGCGTTCGGGTGTGATAGCTGACCAGTTCGCCTTCCTCTGCAAGTGCATAGCGAATGGAGCCTTGCTCGGCCATTTCCACGCCCAGCCTGATAAAGTTGGCTGAGAAATCGACGCCTTCCACCTGGTCAAAGCGCCTTGCCAGCTCGAAACTGGACCGGCCACAGGCGCAGCCCAGATCCACTGCTTTGCCGGTGGGCTTGCCATTCATGGCACCCAGGGCCAGATCCGCCAGGGCCTTCGGAAAGTTTTCCACGCCAAACCAGGTGTCACCGAAGTGGAGCTCCGCGTATTCAGTCAGCAACCGGTCGCTTTCGTAGTAGGCATTGGGTTGCACCGCTTCGCTTTCCGAGTCGATGTAGCGGAAGCCGGGCAGGAAGATGCTCCATGGTCCAGGTGCAGGTTGGCGTTGGCAGGGTCGTTGTCCACCTCTTTGATACCGGTTTCCTCCCGTTTCCACTCGCAAAAGGCTTTTGCTTCGTGGTAATTGACTTCCACCGGCCAGTCCCACGGCATCTCCACTTCCTCGGTCATCAGTCGCAGGTGCCACCCATTCTGCCAGCGCCAGAACGTTGGATGCCTGGCCTTGGCGAATTGGCGCCAGGCGCAACCTTCTTCACTCCAGAACCGGTCTTCCTGGTAACCGCCAGCTTCAACAAACGCCAGGAATTCCTGATTGCTGACCAGATACTGACTGGCCCTAAACTCATCGACCTCGGCTTCATGCTCGCCGTATTCATTGTCACAGCCGTAGTAGGCGTCATCGTAGGGTTTGCCGATTGAAACTGTGCCGGCTGGCACGGTGATCAGCTCGTTTTCCGGCGCTTCACCGGTTTCACGAATCGGGGCCCCTTCCGGCTGCGGGCGGACCATTGCCAGATCATGCTGGCGGATCAGTACAGACGAGGTCTCCAGATGGATACGCTCGTGCTCGACGCCCATGACGATGGGCCACCAGGGGCTCTCCCAATTGATTGGCAGGCTGAGCGGCAGTGTTTCGATCAACTCGAGAACGGTGGCCCGGACTTTGGCCCGGTAATCCATGACTTCGGCGACGGTAGGCCAGTCGTAATGGTCCTCGTCCAGATCGTCCCAACTCATCTCATCGACACCCACTGCAAAAATCGACTCCATGCGCGGATCGATGCGCTCGGGTAGCAGCTTGGCCAGAACCAGCTTGTTAACGAAGAATGGTGCGGTGTGGCCAAGGTAGAAAATGAGGGGGTGTCTCAGAGGGATCGACTTCTGGAAGTATCCGGCGTCCTCAGCAAACCTGTCGTGCGGCACGCCGCTCTGGATGAGAAGGCGGTTTCCGGTATTGGCACTGTCATTGTCGAACACGTCCTTTGTTTTTTTACCCACATGCATACGTTTCGATGGTCAGGGATGGTTCAATTCTCCCTGCAAACCGTTTAGAGCTTCCCTGTGGTCAAAATGTTACACGCCAGCTTCTTTCGCCAGGGCGACTGTCCGGGGCGCGCACCAGCTGCACCGAGGAGAATCGCCGTAGTAACGGACGGTTGATCAGGTTCAGGGCAGCCATGAACGCAATGTTGGCGGCGAATAGAATGGCAAACGTGCTGTTGGAGAGGCCAGACCATTCCTGGTAGATGAACGGGGAATGGGTGATGAACAACAGCATGGTGCTGAAACACAGAACCTGAATGCCGATAAAACGCATGGTGGTTTTATGTCTGAGCACCAGCAGGTAGTTGGTCACCAGGGACCGAATCGGTGTGGTGGTCGGGATTCGAGGCTGGAGCTTCGGGAAAAGCGCAACCTGCAGCGTCAGGACAAGAAACGCGGCATAGCCCGCCAGCATGAGAAGTATCCACTGCCACTCGCCAAGCGCCAACATGAGTGACCCCAGCGAGGGTGCTGCAGCGGGCGCTATGAACATGATCAGCCCAATGAGGCCGAACAGCCGGGCGGCGGTTTTCATCGGAGCATGCGTATTTTCAGAAATCCCCGTGCATGAGTCGTTCACTTCCTGTAGCCTGCGCGGCTTTTTCTTCCAGAGGCAGACCATATGACCGTGCAATCCGAATCTCCCCCGCAAGCCAGAAGTGGGCCACTGACAGACAGCGATCCCGTTGTTCTGGTGCTAACTATCGGCTTCATACTTCTGTTCGTAGGGGCCTCAATATTCGACAGTAGCTACGTGGCGGAACTCATCGGTAGCGGGTTTGCGTGGACCGCCACCTATCTGGGCTCCTTTTTCCAGTTACTGCTGCTACTCACATTCTTCATCGCCATTGGAACAGCCCTGAGCCGGGCCGGCGCCGCTCGGATAGGCGGACTGGATCGACCAGAAATCGGCCGTTTCCGGTGGCTGTCGATGATCATGTGTACCTTGTTGGCCGGAGGCGGGGTGTTTTTTGCCGCTGGTGAACCGGTTTACCACTTTGTTGTTACGCCTCCGGCTTTTAATACCGAAGCTGGCTCCGCCGCAGCGGTCGCTCCCGCCATGGCCCAGTCGTTCACGCACTGGGGATTCCTGGCATGGGCCGTGCTCGGCTCCCTGACAGCCCTGGTCCTGACGCGGGCCCACTACGGACAGGGCAAACCTTTGCAACCAAGAACGCTGTTGTACCCGGTATTCGGTGAGAAAGTCATTCAGGGGCGCCTCGGTGGTGTCATCGATGCCTTCTGTGTGATTGCCGTGGTGGCCGGCACCGTCGGGCCCATCGGTTTTCTCGCCACCCAGATGAGCTTTGGGTTGCATGAGCTGTTCGGAGTGCCAGACGGCTACGGTACCCAGCTGAGCGTTCTGGTGGTTCTGGCCGGGGTGTACATGACTTCTGCCATGACCGGTCTGCATAAGGGCATTCAGTTGCTGAGCCGTTTCAACGTGATATTGGCGTTGGTTATTGCCGGGGTTATCTTTGTCTTCGGCCCCACGCTGTTCCTGGCGAATACCTACACCCAGTCGATGGGTGAATACGTCACCTCGTTCTTTGCCATGGCAACCATGACCGCAGAAACGGCACCGGCCTGGTGGATGAAATGGTGGACGGTGTTTTTCTTTGCCTGGTTCATTGGTTATACGCCGTTGATGGCAGTGTTTGTTGCCAGAATCTCCCGGGGCCGGACCGTTCGTGAAATGGTTCTGGCGGTGGCCGTATTGGCCCCCATCGCGACCACCATCTGGTTCACCCTGCTCGGTGGCTCCGGTATCTATCACCAGCTAGCCGGTACTTTCGACCTGACTGAAGCTCTGAACAACTTTCGCTTTGATGTCGCCACACTGACCGTGGCTCAGGCTTTGCCCGGCGGCACCTGGATGGCGGCGGCGATTCTGTTGCTGACAACCATTTTCGTTGCCACCACCGGCGACTCCATGAGCTATTCGATTGCTATGGTCGGAGCTGGCCACGACGAACCAAGCCCTTGGATCCGTGTGTTCTGGGGCGGTGCCATGGCATTGATGGCGGCCATTCTTCTGTATATGGGCGCCGGCCAGATTGGCGTACTCCAGCAGTTCATCGTGCTGACAGCGATTCCGGTTTCACTGGTTATCCTCCCCTCGCTCTGGACCGGACCGAAAGCTGCCATGGCGATGGCACGGGAGCAAGGGCTGGTCTAGGCTTTTACGGGGCTGAGCGGAATACAGGGATGTGTTCGCCTGCCCACTTTTCTGACTGAAAGCTCGGGGAGGGCAGATGCTGGAATCGTTTGAAGCCGGTTTCAAGGCATGGTTGTGGCCGGGTTTTACGGCGATTCTCGCGGTTGCCGCGACCTATGTCGTGTACCGACTGGCTCTGGCAGTCTTCCGGCGTTTTTCAGAGTCCAGGACGGTCATTCGCCTGTTCCTCGATGCGGCTGCCCGGGCGCTCGGTGTTGTTTTCTGTCTGCTCACCCTTGCAGGTTCGCTGGCGGCCGCCCCACCGGATCTGCCTTTGATGGCGGCGATTCAGCAAATCACCACCCTTCTGCTCATCCTTGCCATCACCTGGGCGGCCGTTCGACTGACCTCGGCCATAGGCGAGGTCATTGTCGCGCTCAATCCAGTGCTGGAAGGGCAGTGGAAGCGGGCACGCAAGGTCGAAACCCAGACCCGATTCCTGGTCCGCGCACTTAATATTCTCATCGTGATCATCGGCCTGGGCGCTGCCCTGATGACCTTTGAATCGGTTCAGCACATGGGCGCCAGCCTTCTTGCCTCCGCGGGTGTCGGCGGCCTGATTCTAGGGTTCGCGGCCCGTCCTGTGTTGAGCAACCTGCTGGCCGGTATGCAGATCGCTCTGACCCAACCTTTCCGTATAGACGACGTGCTGTATGTGCAGGGCGAGTGGTGCTGGGTAGAGGAAGTGACAGCCACCTATGTGGTTTTGCGGGTCTGGGATCTGCGTCGCCTTGTAGTGCCACTGCAATGGTTTATCGAGAACCCGTTCCAGAACTGGTCCAGGAATACCGCAGAGTTGCTGGGAACAGTTTTTATCTGGGTCGACTACACCATGCCGGTTGAACCGCTCCGGCAGGAATTCACTCGTTTGCTCAATGAATCGGGGCTCTGGGATGGCGAATTTTCCTCGGTGCAGGTGACCGATTCCAGTGATCAGGCCATTCAGGTGCGTTTTTTGATGAGCGCCGCCAACTCCAGCAAGAACTGGGACCTGAGATGTGCGGTCCGGGAGGGCATGGTAACCTTCATCCAGGAAAATTACCCGGCCCAGCTGCCGAGGCTTCGGGCCCGAGTGGTTGAAAGCTGAGCCTTGGTTGAGCGCTTGAAGGCCAGGCGAGATCAGAACTTATAATTTAGCCCCACCGCAAACAGGTACGAGGATTCATCGTAGAAGGTCAGGTTGGATTGGGTGTCGCCAAAGCCGGCAAAAGAAATAAACGACCAGTCCTTCCAGCCCATGAATTGCGGGTACTCGTAAGCTGCAAGCAGGCTGAGCTCATCATCAGAACGCTTTTATTGAACAACGTGCTGGCGCTGCCATCGACGTTAAAGTTGGACGTTGAAGAGATGATCCCCGCATTTAGCGAGACTTCACCACTGAATCCCTTTTGCGGAGGCGCCGGTTGCGCGAATACAGGCAACGCGATGCACAGGATCGGGAGGGCGAGGTACTTTTTCATTCGGATGCTCCGATTATTCTGAATTAGACGCCGTTTCGAGGTCTGACCTCAGTGATGCTCCTTTTACGCGTGAATAGTGTCTTGCGGTTCAGCATGGTTCTAGCGGTGCTGATTTTCCACGCCAAGATGAACTTTACTGGTGAATGGTTGCGAATCTCCCCGGAAATGTATCCCTTTATGCTCTTAGGCAACCTGGCCCTTGCAGCGTTGCTGATAATGTTTTGGATAAGCGGCCGCCAGTCTCCGCCAAATACGTGTTAGGCTCCGCCGAATACCGAAAAGCAAACGACTGGAGTGGCGTACCTGACATGAGCAGTGAAGACCTCAATCAAGTAATGGAAATGGATGGTGAAGAGCGGTACGACTACTTCCTGAGCCAAGTGGCCGAGGAACGGGAAATCTGGATCCTGGTTAACGGCCAGAGCCAATTCCTCAAGATCGCCTCGGACGATGGCGATGTGGAATACCTGCCCGTGTGGCCGGCTTCGGCGTTTGCCGCCGAGTACGCCAACGGCGGCGATGAGCTGACGCCCCGCAGTATTTCACTGCCGGACTTCTTCCGGAAATGGGTCCCCGGTTTAACGAAGGATGGCCTCGATGTGGGTGTATTTCCCGGCCCTGATAAAACGGTATGGATCACCGAACCGGCAGAGCTCAAGCAGGATCTTCAGGACGTAATGTCTGATTTCTAGTACAGTTTTCATCGCCTGGCCGCTTTGGCGAGACGAGTAATATGAAGCGCTGCTTGATTTCGTCTGGTCTGCCCTGATCATTTATCTCAGTACACAATCTGAGGGCAATCAATCATGACTGATATCCGACACCTGGTCTGTCCCCACTGCCACAAGGTAAATCGCGTGCCTGCGGATAAATTGTCATCTGGCGGCAATTGCGGCGCCTGCAAACAGCCGTTGTGGCCGGATCAGGTTCTGGAACTTACAGACCAGAGCTTTGCTAATCATACCGGGCGCAGTGATCTGCCGGTGCTGGTGGACTTCTGGGCGAGCTGGTGTGGCCCCTGCAAAATGATGGCGCCCCAGTTCGAACAGGCCGCGAGAGACTGGCGGGGCAAGGTACGTTTTGCCAAGCTAAATACGGAACAGGCCCAAGGCCCGGCCAGCCAGTTTGGCATTCGCAGCATCCCTACCATGATCCTGTTCCAGAATGGCCGGGAAGTGGCCCGCCAGAGCGGCGCCATGAATCAGGCGCAGATCAGCCAATGGCTGCAGTCGAAGGGTATTCGCTAGCCTGATAAGGCTGTTTATTCGCTGGCCGGTCATTAAAACGCCACAATGGCTGAGGCCCTGCCATTGCAGGGCTGAAGACACCTATCCGAGCTGTTCCCACAAAGTTATCCACAGTTTTTGTGGGTAAAGCTGACTTTGCAGCGACATCGACTTTCTTATGGTATGTAGCCAGAATTCGAGCCAAACTGTCTGTAACTCGAAAGGCAGAGTCGGGCAAGCGACGGCCTTACCCGGTTGATCACTCCAACGAGGACCGAATGAGAGCAGTCCTGTTTATCATCATGGCATTCTGGTTCCTTCCAGTTTCGTCCCAAACGCTCAAGATTATGGGTTCGGACGAGAGCTTTCTCCCGTTTTATTACGGCAATGATCTCAGCGAGGGCATTCTGGTCGAGGTGATCAATGAATTCACCAAACAGACCGGTATCGCAGCCGATTTCGTCCCGATGGCGCGTAAACGCCAGGCCTGGGCTCTGGAACGAGGACTGGCCAACGCGGTTTTCGCCAACCCGCTATGGATGCCTTTGCCGGACCAAATGCACGCCGTAGGGCCGTTGTTAACCTGGCGTGACCGCGTGTTCGCGCAAACGGTGCGATTACATCGTCATGAACGAAACGGAGTTCCGGTTTCTTGCAGAGCTGGGGGACGTAGATCCGGAACCTTATAGCACGGAACTGATAGACGCCGAGTGGCCGGTCTATCTTGGGATACTTGAAAACGAGACAGCTTTAATTGAAGCGGCGGAAGCTTTTTTCTCTACCTACACGATTGACGTGGAGGCCATGCTACCCAGACTGCCACGGCCGGACCGTTGAAGAGATTGATGGTCGGTTTGTCGATACGCCAGGCATGCGAGCGGCTTTCCAGGCGTCGTACCAGAATGTCCGCTTTGCAATCTAGCCGCATCCAGGGCACTACTAAACAGAAGCGAACATTGGGACGAGGAGCTCTTTAACTGCTTTTGCTTGAAGGTGTCGGCCAGCCGTTATCTCTCCAACAAATGCCCTGATTGAGGGACGGGCCGGGAAAGCTCATTACAGGGAGGCCATAAAGGCCTTATCAATTCGTCTGTGTGCACAAAGAGCGTATACAATGGTGGCCGAGATTGGTTCATTAATCATGTGAGGGTACAATGAGCGATAGTCGGCAAACAGCCAAAACGACCTCAAGTGGCAGGGGCCAAGTATCAGGCTCCGGGCCCGGAGATAACGGGCTGGATGCTATCTATCGGTCAATATCGGAAGCCATTATTGAGCATCGGCTCAAGCCGGGTGCACGTCTGCGCGAGGACGCGTTGGCTGATGTTTTCGGTGTCAGCCGTACCGGCATCCGGAAGGTGCTCCAGCGTCTTGCCCTTGAACAATTGGTCACTCTCACGCCACGGCGAGGGGCCAGTGTGACCAGGCCATCGGTCGATGAAGCCAGAGACGTGTTTGAGGCCCGTCTTTTGGTTGAGTGCGCTATGATGGATGCAGCGGCAAAGCGTATCACCGAGGAAGACATTCAGGAGCTGCAGGAGATGGCAAAGCAGGAGCGGGAAGCGCTCCGCAATCGTGAACAGCGAATCGCTATCAAGCTCTCAGCGATCTTCCATGCCCGTCTTGCCGAAATTTCCGGTAACCGTACGTTGGCCGGATTTGTTGGCCAACTGGCCTCCCGCTCCTCGCTAATCCTGGCCGTGTATGGCAATGCCGGTCATCTGGGTTGCGAGTCCCACGACCACGATAACCTGATTGATTTCCTTGCCGCAGGCGATGGGGCGAAGGCCAGTGATTTCATGGAACGACACCTGAAGTCGATCGAAGCGTCGTTATCGATTTTTGAAGAGCCCGAGGAAACCCCGGACTTGTGGGATATCTTTGCGGTTGATGCTTGAGGCTCAAACCAGAACGCCCCGCTTGTGAGGGCGGGGCGTTCTGGCAAGGCCTTGGCAGGCTGTTGGATCAGCTATGGGTCTGAAGCGCCGCCAGGCTCTGTTTTCCGGGCATGATCACCCAGTAGAACAGGCCGCCGAGGGCGGCACCAATCAACCATCCGTAACCGCCCAGGCTGCTCAGGGCCGGTACCAGAACCGTCGAGATGGAGAACAGGGCCGCTAGGGCGAAGGCCGCAATAGCACGGGTGTTCCATCCCTTGGCGTAGTGATAGGCGCCGTCGGGGCTGGAGGAGAACAGCTGCTCCATGTTCAGGTCCTGTTTTTTGATCAGGTAGTAGTCCACCACCAGGATGCCGTAGAAGGGTGCGAGTATGGCACCGAGCGCATTCACGAAGCCGGGTACCCCGATCTGGCTGATCACCGACACCCACAGTGCTCCAACAAAGAACGCAATGGTTGCGGTAATCAGCCCGCCGATCCGGAAGCTGATTTTACTGGGGAACAGGTTGGCCAAGTCGTAAGCTGGCGGAATGAAGTTGGCTACCAAATTGATGCCCACCGTTGCGGCGAAGAAGGTCAGCGCCGCGATAATGGTCAGAGCCACGGAATCGACGCGTTCCACGATTTCAGTGGGGTTGGTCAACGGCTCGCCAAACAGCACGAGGGTGCCCGCGGTGATGATCAGGGCGATGAATGAAAAGAACGCCACGTTCAGGGGCAGGCCTAGCAGGTTGCCTAGTTTCATTTCTTTCTCACTGCGGACAAACCGGGTGAAGTCGCCGAAGTTGATAACCACGGCTGCGAAGTAGGCCACCATGGTGCCGACGATTGCAAAGAAGGCACCAATCGGGTTCACCGATTCCCCACTACTGGAGCTGAAGATGGAGCCTACGGCGGGCAGGAGTTGATCGCCCGCCTTAGTCCAGACCACGATCATCAGGCCAATCATCACCAGGTAAACTAGAGGGCCGGCGCAGTTCAGGAAGCGCTGAATGTGCCGTAGGCCACTGCAGAAGATGGCGATCTGAAAAACCCATACGATCACGAAGGAAAGCCAGGCCACGCCCGACAGCCCGAGGAACGTGGTGCCGTCGCCCGGGCCGTAGAAGGCCGTAATCAGCAATGTCACGGCGGTGGAGGCGAAGTAGGTTTGCACGCCGTACCAGAAGATGCCAACGATCCCCCGCAGCATGGCCGGAAAGTTGGCACCCCGAACCCCCATGCTGGCGCGGCTCAGCACGGGAAAGGGAATACCGTATTTGACGCTGGGCCGTCCCGACAGGTTGACCAGTACCATCACAATAAAGCCGGCGAGGATAATTGCGGCCATAACGGCCCATCCATTCAGCCCATAGGTCAGGAACAGGGAGGCTGCCAGAGTGTAGCCAAACAGGCTTTGGATATCGTTGGACCACACGTTGAAGATTTCAAACCAGCCCCAGGTTCGCTTGGTGTGTGGGATCGGCGCCAGATCCTCGTTATAGAGCGTGGGATCGATCTGGCGGATGTTCAGTTCACTGTCTTTCATGATTGTCACCGTTTTGTCTGAGGGCGTATTCAGTCGCGGAAGCGCTGACAGGCCGGCCAGTGTTTCATGAGCAGGTAATAGCTCAGCCCGGCGGGAATCAGGCTGGCGTACCAGGACACGGCCGAGAAACTCAGGGCAACGATGACGCCCAGGACGGTTGCAATCAGAGCCGCATAGTTCACGCCCTTATAGGGGCCATCGGGGTTGTAGAGGTGATCCAGATTCAGTGTACGACCACGGATCAGGTAGTAGTCCACCACCAGGATGGCGAAGATCGGTCCGAGGAACGCGGAGTAGGTCTGTACAAAGATCTGCAGGCCAGCCGCAGAGCCGTCTTTCACCAGTTCCCAGGGGAAGGTGGCGAATGCCAGCAGGCCAACAATGATAGTGGCCTTGCGGAAGGTCAGCTTGAATACGTCCATCAGAACATAGGTGGGCGGTACCACATTATTCAGCACGTTGGTGGTGACCTGCGCAAAAGCAATGAACATCAGGGTGGTCATCAGAAGCGGCTGGTTATCTACAGCGTTGGCGAACACTTGAATCGGGTCGGCAATGCCGGTGGCTTCTGAAACCATGTAGCCGATCAGGCCCATGAACAGGGTGCAAGGCAGGATCGACATGGAGTAGATGGTGGTCAGCAGTCCGGGGCCGGTGCCGTATTCATGCTCCCGTGCGTAGTCACTCACATTGAGGATCATGGTGCTGTAGATGCCAAGGAACAGCATGGTGGCACCCCAGAATGGCAGGCCCCAGGAGCCTTCCATGGTCAGCAGGTTCGCCGAGAGGGTGTCGCCGTAGCGCTGGACGGTGCTGTAGAACATGTAGACGAGGGAGGCCAGGATGAAAGCGCTGCCCACGTTCTCCAGCCATTTGATGCCCTGGAAGCCGGTGACGGAGAGGGCGATCTGCAGCAGCTGGAAGGCGATGAAGAAAAAGACCAGGTTATCGAAGCCAAAGAGGGTGGTAGAGACCATGTTCAGCGCCCCGGCACCAATCCAGCTTTGGAAGCCGTACCAGACGATGGCAGGGACCGCCCGAACCAGCCCCGGCAGGCGGGTACCGCCGAAACCGAAGGCGCTGCGGGCCTGTACCATAAAAGGAATGCCGTATTTGTAGCCGGCTGCGCCATTCAGGGCCAGTGCTGCGCCAATAATGAAACAACCAATGGCGATGGCCAGCGAGGCCTGCAGCAGGTTCAGTGTGCCAACCACGCTGGATCCCATGGTAAAGGTGCCGATGGAAACGCAGCCACCGAACCACGCCAGCAGATAAGAAGTGCGCCCCATGATGCGGGTTTTCTGGGGGGCAAGGGATTCTTCCCCGAGTGCCTTGGAGGCGGTGCCGGGTGCTTCCTGGTAGGAAGCATCAAAATGGGTCTGTGTTTGAGGGGTGCTCATGGTCTTCCTCGTTGTGTATGCAGTGTCGTTGTCCACGCCGTTACCGGTGTAGATGTGTGTGCCCCGTGTGGTTCTGGTGGGGATTTATAGTTGGGACTGCATCAGATCTCTTGGCGGTGATGTCTTTTTTATTATTTATTCAGGTGAGAGAAACTCTCAAAGCGACCGACGAACGGCTTCGGACGCGGGAACGCCAGGTCACCGTGTTTGCTGGTGCCCAGGTTCAGTCCAACCAGGGCTTCCGACAATTTCACAGCGGCCGTGACGCCTTCGACAATTGGCAGACCGACGGCCTCCGAGATGTAATCGGTGAGGTCGGCCATGCCGCCACAACCGAGCACAATGGCGCCGATGTTGTCTTCTTCTTTTGCCCGCAGGCACTCTTCGATCAGGCGTTGAAGGGCGGCGTCCGCGTTGTCTTCCAGGTCCAGCACGGGGATTTCTGCGGCCCGAACCCGACGGCAGTGATGACTGAAGCCGTAGTTCTCCAACAGGTGCTCGGCAATAATGCCGGTACGTCCCAGAGTGGTGACAACGGAAAAGCGCGTGCTGATCATGGTGGCGACGTGGAAGGCCGCTTCGGCAATGCCGACAACGGGTGCTCGGGTGAGCTCCCGCGCTGCCAGGAGGCCGGGGTCCCCAAAGCAGGCGATGATGTAGGCATGAACAGGGTCGTCACCCCGTTCGCCGGCCAGGACCTCCTCGGCAACACCGACGGCGCTGATGGCTTCGTCGAAGTGGCTTTCGATGGACACCGGGCCGCTATCCGGCTGGGTTGCGGTAATTCTGGTGCCCGGTGCAGCCACGTTTTCGGCCGCTTTGCCGATGGTCTCGGTCATGCCGCGTGTGGTGTTGGGATTGATGATTCGGATATGCACGGTTTCCCCGGTTCGATTTTTTGGTGAACAAAACAATAAGTAATTGTACACAATCTAGAACGACTTCTGCGGAGGGTGCAAGTTTTTGTTGCAGAAAAATTGCAATCCTCAGGTTCTGCTGGGCGCTTAGCAGGCCATGAGCCCGGCCTTGAAGGCGATTCATCGCTCTGAGTGACGTAAATTTTTCACAAAAACAGATTTTTTGTATACAATTTTGTGTCAACGTAAAGTCAATAGCCCCGAAATCGATTTCCTGTATTAAGTTGAGGACGCGTAGTTATGAGTATGACAACGGATTACCCCCGTGACCTGATCGGCTATGGCCGTGATCTTCCGGAGGTTCGCTGGCCGGGCCAGGCGAGGGTGGCCGTACAGTTCGTGCTCAACTACGAGGAGGGCGGCGAGAACTGCGTGCTGCATGGTGATAGCCACTCCGAGCGTTTTCTGTCCGAAATTGTGGGCGCTGAGCCGTTTGAAGACCGCCACATGAGCATGGAGTCGATCTATGAATATGGCTCCCGGGTTGGGGTCTGGCGTTTGTTGAAAGAGTTCGAGCGCCGTGACCTTCCGCTAACGGTGTTTGGGGTTGCGATGGCGTTACAGCGTCATCCGGAGGTGGCGCAGGCCTTCCGTGAGCTGAGTCATGAGGTGGCCTGTCATGGCTGGCGCTGGATTCACTACCAGGACATTCCGGAGGACATCGAACGTGAGCACATGCGTCGTGCTATCGAGATATTCCAGGAACTTTACGGCGAAACGCCCATGGGCTGGTATACCGGCCGGGACAGTCCGAACACTCGTCGCCTGCTGATGGACGAGGGCAGTTTCCTGTACGACTCCGACTATTACGGTGATGATTTGCCATTCTGGGTTCAGCAACAGGATTCCGCTGGCGAGTCCCATAATCATCTGGTGGTGCCGTACACCCTCGACACCAACGATATGCGATTCGCAACACCGCAGGGTTTCAATACCGGGGATCACTTCTTCGAGTACCTGCGTGATGCTTTTGACGTTCTCTATGAAGAGGGCAAGGAAACGCCGAAGATGCTTTCGGTGGGGCTGCATTGCCGGCTAATCGGCCGGCCGGGCCGCTTCCGTGGATTGCAGCGTTTTCTCGACCATATTGAGTCCCACGACCGTGTCTGGGTGACACGTCGCGCGGATATTGCCCGGCACTGGGCAAAGCACCATCCTTTTGAATCCGGAGCACTCTTATGATCGACAGGCAAAATCCCTCTCCCTACTACGCACCGACCGGCGGCCATCCTCCCCAGACACAGCTGCTGACGGATCGCGCCGTGTTCACCGAGGCGTATGCCGTCATCCCGAAAGGCGTGATGCGGGACATCGTCGCCAGTTACCTGCCGTTCTGGGAAAAAACGCGTTTGTGGGTTTTGTCCCGCCCGCTCTCCGGATTTGCCGAGACCTTCTCGCAGTACATCATGGAAGTGTCTCCGGGTGGCGGTAGCGAGCGACCGGAGGTTGATCCCGGAGCCGAAGGCATTCTGTTTGTGGTGGAAGGCCAGATGACGCTGACCCTAGCAGGGGAAACGCATAAGATGGCGCCGGGTGGCTATGCATTTATTCCGCCGGGCAGTGATTGGGCGGTGCGCAATGAGTCTGGCTCAACGGTTCGGTTCCACTGGATTCGAAAGGCCTACGAAGCGGTGGATGGCGTCGACTATCCGGAGCCGTTTGTCACAAATGAAGCCGACATTGAGCCCATCGAGATGCCGGACACCAGCGGCTGCTGGGCCACCACGCGTTTTGTGGACCAGAGCGATATGCGCCACGACATGCACGTGAATATCGTGACCTTCCAGCCAGGGGGCGTGATTCCCTTTGCAGAAACCCATGTGATGGAGCACGGGCTGTATGTGCTCGAAGGCAAGGCCGTCTACCTGCTAAACAAGGATTGGGTGGAGGTGGAAGCCGGTGACTACATGTGGCTCAGGGCGTTCTGCCCCCAGGCCTGCTATGCCGGCGGCCCGGGCCGTTTCCGATACCTGCTGTACAAAGACGTGAATCGCCACATGAAGCTCAATGGCTTCGGTGCTCGCTGAAAAGCAAAGGGAAAACCATCATGCTGAAACTGACAGCCCAGCCTTTGACACCGGAAGCCTTCGCTCCCTTTGGCGATGTGATCGACAGCCGGAGCGCTACGAACTTCTTCCCCATCAACGGTGGCCGTACCCAGCGCCACCATGATCTGGCTGGTGTTGAGATACTGGGTGAGGGCGGCCGACCGATGATCAGTATTTTCGTGAGCCAGCCGGTGCAGGTTCCACTGCAGGTTGACTGTCTGGAGCGGCACCCGTTGGGAAGCCAGGCGTTCGTTCCCATGCACGGCGAGCGTTTCCTGATAGTCGTGGCACCGCCGGGCGACGGCATTGATCCGGAAGCGGTTCGTGCCTTCGTAACCGACGGACGGCAGGGTATCAATTACCGTGCAGGCACTTGGCACGCCGTGCATTCGGTCTTGGAGTGCGAGGGTGAGTTTCTTGTTGTTGACCGGGGTGGGCCAGGGCACAACTGTGATGAGCACCCAGTTCACGCGCTCATCACTCTGAATTGATCGAACCGTCGGTTGACATCGGGTTCTACCGTGTTTCCACAGACGGCTTTAAAACGGCTGTGGAAGTACCCCGAATGTTCGCTTTGCGACCATACCGTGTACCAAAAGCTTGTTCCTTGAGGGCACAAAACATGTTGTGCCGCTGGCCTGGGTTTGGGATCGCGGAGCCAGAGAATGGCTTGGCCAGAAGCGCCGGTCCATCGCCAATGATCCGGTTAATCTTTTGCCGGTCAAGGCGAGCCTGAGCAAGGGAGCCAAAGGCCCCGACGAATGGCTGCCCCCATTGGGCGAGTGCGGCTATGTAGCTCGCTTCGTTCGGGTGGTAAAGTCATACTATCTGCAGCCCACTGCCCCGGAGTTGGCCTGCTTGTGATTGCGGAGAGTGTGCCATGAAAACCAAACGCCCAACCGAAAAAGAACTCCTGGACGGCCTAGATGCCCACACGGCCCATGCTGACGAGCTGGCCGAGCCGCTCCCTCAGGAGCTTACACCTCTGGAACGCCTAAAGGGGACAGTCAAAGCCTACGAGCGACCAACTGATCCGGTTTGGGACGAGTGGTTCGACTCTGAAGGCGTTAGTGACGACTTTATGGAGGATCGAGAGCAGCCCAAGAAAGGACGAGAATAATGGCTATCGATAATGAAAAGGCCAAAGGGCATGTGGCTCTCAAGGGATTCTTTGGTATCTGTCGCGAGTGGGACTGCACCCAGGAAGAGATGATGCAGATGCTCGGCGGTGTATCCCGGAGCACGCTGGCCAAGTATCAGAAGCTGCCACACGTAAAGCTCTCGCGGGATACCCTGGAGCGCATCAGCTACATCCTGGGCATCTACGAATCCCTGAGGGTTATGTATCCAACGGCCGAACGCGCCAATCGTCGGATTCGCCTGGAAACCAGTGAGCCTCCCTACCTTGGAGCGTCAGCCCTGGACTTTATGGCGCAAGGCTCCATGAAGCACCTCATGGAAACTCGACGCTACTTTGATGCAAAGCGGGCGGGGTGACCAGCCCCCGTCGACCAAGATTTTGGGCGGTCAGTTTGGTCACCTTTTTTGCTTGAGCGGTAGGAAATACGGAGCCAGCTCGAGAGGCCTTCCATGCTAAGGATCACCCGGATCGACCTGAACCCCTTTTTCACCTTGCCGCACCGCACCAGCGGCTCTGCCGGTGTGCCTCTGCATAATCGCCTGCCGTTTTATCGAGCCTATGCCACCGGCCTTCCGAGTCATGTGAAGAGTCTTGTGCTGACCTCTGATCTCCAGGGGCGAGAAGCCGGCAGTCAGAATCGGCTGCTCGGCGTGCCTGTGGCTGAGGCACTTTCGGCATTGTCTCGGGAAGGTGTCATTCCGGCTCCCGACGCGGTGTTTCTTTGCGGCGACCTGTACGACTATCCCGACTGCCACAAAAGGGGCGGTACTGGAACGGTAGATGAGGTGTTCCAGGCGTTTTCTGAGGTCACGCCCGAAGTTGTCGGCGTCCTGGGGAACCACGACCAGATGGATCATCCCGAAGCGCTTCCAGATAACACCACCCTTCTGGATGGCGGGGTGGTTAGGGTTTTGGGCAACCTGAACGTCGGTGGCGTCAGCGGTATCGTGGGCAATCCGAATCGCAATCAACGGCGAACCGAGGACGATTTTCTGGCCGCACTGGAATCGGTAACCGATCAAGCCCCTGAGATCCTTCTGCTCCATCAAGGCCCAACCGACCCGGAACGGGCGAATCGACGGGGTGATCCTGGGGTAGCGCTGTCGCTCGAAACCGGATTTCAAGGGCTCACCGTGTTCGGCCATACTCGGTGGGGCTGGCCCTGGCTGATTTCTCTGGGTGAGGGTCAGGCTTTGAATGTCGATGGGCGGGTCGTGGTGGTTTTGCCGGAGGTTGACGGAGTTTTCGGTTTCAGTGCAAAGGTCAAAATTCCATAGCCGGAAAAAATGTCCTAGAAACCGTGGACACACCATGGACACAATTTGGACACAGACAAATAAAAAGGGCCTACGTTTTCACGTAAGCCCTTGAAAAATATGGCGCGCCCGAGAGGATTCGAACCTCTGACCTCTGCCTCCGGAGGGCACAGATTTAGGTCGGTGTTGAGCGGTATAGTAGGGGCTGATTCGAGCCAGTTCAAGCAGATGCAGTAAGAAGACCTGCTTGTATGGAACCCTTGTCCTGAGCGGTTTTCAACGATTAACGCCATTTCTGGGCACAGAGATGTCCTGAATTGATTGACTGAAATTGGACACTTTGACCGCTGCCTGACATGGGATTTCTTCGATCGTATGGCATTATCTCATGCCTTTGAGTTTGGTCAATGTGTCGGGTTTTGGCTGTCTCGTTAAGGACAGAAGAGACTCAAAAGAATTGTAGCATGCTACATATTTTTGAGTTTTTTGAAGCGGATAGGGGGCACCATTTTCGTCTCAAGTTCCACGCCTCTGCAGACAATGTTGAAACGCCGGGACCGTCCTCACGCAAGGTTCAAGAGCGTTGCTGTGTAGCTGGGAATTGTTTGCTGGGTGAGATTTAGCAAATGTCTCAGACGGCAATTCACCAAAAAGTTGTCTGTAGTCTGAGGAGAACTGGCTTAGATGGTAAAAGCCGTTGAATGAGGCAGCTTCAGAAACGGAGCTTGTTGAAGGCTGGCACAGCATTCTTTTCGCCCTGTTTAATCTGCTTATCCTCAGGAAGGTCATGGGGCTAATGCCAAGAATCGTCTCAAAGCTATATTGCAAAGTCCGCCGGCTAGCGCACCCCACTTCGCATAGAGTTGTCATGGTGACAGGGGCAATACTCTCCGTTGCCATGTAATCCTTGATTCGCTCTACCACGGCTTTTCTGTGCTGATAACTTGGAGCCACCTTCTTATTGGGGATCTCCTCCGCTAACAACTCCAGCAACCCCATGATCAACAAGTCATGGTGAAGGTCTGAGTCGATTTTGTTTATTGTTGGCTGAAGGATTCGCCGCAATAAGTATCGGAAGTTCTGTAAAGTTCTTAGTGAAAGGCGTAACCGAGGGTAGTTCTTGGCATCTAGCAACTTAAGATCAATATCCTCTGATGCCTTGTGGGACTGAAGCTTGGCTTTGCTAACAACAATGCTTAGCATGTCGAAGCTTTCTGGAGTGACGAGCTCGAATTCTGTGCTCCCAGGCCTACAGAGAACATCACTGGATTCGACGCTCTGGCCATTGATGCGCGTTTCGTTGCGCTTACTTGGAAACCCGAACCAAAATGAGTCTGGCCAAACCTTACAGCGCTGAAGTAAGGAGCGGCCAGTATGTTCATTGAATAACTGAAGCCCACCAAAATTCAGCTCGTCGATACGTCCGCAAAAACGCCCCGCCCCTATTTGGTCGTACTCCTGTTCCCAGTCTGTAAGGTTGCCTGCCTGATCATTGGCATCATTTGCGATGACTGTGCACCTATGTGGTGCATGTTGTTCTTGTCGGTGTGTCAATGGCCATTTATTTTGACCCACCTTTGGCCAATAAAATTGACCCACCTTTCATAGTCTAGCTTGTTGTCTTCTGCTTCAGCCGATAGCTTTCTCCTCCCAGCATAAAGATGTGTGAATGGTGGATGACCCGAT